>CAZFPQ010000037.1:0-36687 GCA_964521065.1 uncultured Bacteroidia bacterium
ATTCATAGCCGGGACCTTATCAGTGCTTTTTGGCACTTCTTCCAGGCGCCTCGTCTGGGCGAAGCCTATAATTTGGGCGGCGGTCGTCATGCTAATATTTCTATCTTGGAAGCGATTGACATGATCGAGGAATTGGCGGGACACCGCCTGCGATACAGTGTTTCGGACCAAAACCGGATTGGTGACCATATATGGTATGTGAGTGACGTGCGCAAATTTCAACAACACTACCCTAACTGGCATTATGAATACGACATGCGCCGGACGCTGCAGGAAATGATCGCTGTCGCCGAAATTCAGAACCAAAATCAATTGCAAGCATGATTTTAGTTCGGTTAATGGGGGGATTGGGTAATCAAATGTTTCAATATGCATGCGGCCTAAGGTTGGCAGAAAAGCATCATACTGAGCTTAAAATCGACCTAACATTACTATTAGATCGAAGTACGAAAAATCCCCATGCTGTATGGCGAGAATTCGATTTAGCAGAAGTATTCCACGTTTCTGCTCCGTTGGCTAATGAAAAGGAAATAGCATACTTTAACCCAAACCCTCAAACCTTCTTTGAGCGAGTGGCCAATAAGGTTAGACAGATTTATTCTCCACCACGTGTATTTATCCAATCCCAATCAGGTTTTGATTCAACTGTGCCAGCATTGCCTGACAATTATTGTTTAGTAGGGCAGTTTCAAAGTGAAAAATTTTTCTTTCCAGCCAAAGATAAAGTACGGGAAGAGTTTTCCTTTAAACATGCACTGCTTGAAAAAGAGACTGATTTAGCAGAGGAAATTCAAAAAAGTAACTCGGTTTGTATTAATGTCAGAAGAGGAGATTATGTAACAAATCCGATCTACAGCAAAAGTTTGGGCTTCGTTGGGCTGCCCTATTACAAAAAATCCATTAGTTTGATATCAAATAAAGATCAAGAACTCAAATTGTTTGTTTTTTCCGATGAAGTTGAGTGGTGCAAAAAGCATTTTGATTTTCCCCTTGCCACCACCTTTGTTTCGCATGATTATGCAGGTCCTAAATTTAGGTCCTATTTCCAGTTAATGAGCCTCTGTAAGCATTTTGTCATTCCCAATAGCACCTTTGCCTGGTGGGCCGCTTGGCTGGGGCAGCGTGAGGGAAGCACGGTCATTGCCCCGGCTCGCTGGTCTGCCGATGGTTCGCAGCAGTCCTCCGATCGAATTCCCCCTCATTGGATTCAGATTTCATAGATATGCATATCCTTAGCTTCCAGCGAAGTTTTATCGGACCCACCGAAACCTTCATTTACCATGATTTGCAGGCTTTGCAGCAACAGGCTCAGGTTTCGGTGGCTTGTCTGGAACAGAAGCATGAAGCGGAGCTTCCGTTTGATCCGGTATATGTATTAACTCACTCCGAAATTCGACTTTGGCGAAGCCTCATGTGGCGCTTATATCAGCGTGGAGTGTGGTTAAATCAGGCTAATGCTAGCTTTCGCACTCAATGGCAGGAGCTAACACAAAAAGTCAAACCTGATATTGTCCTGCTACAATATGGCTTTGATGCGCTTAAGGTGCTGCACAATGATCCCCGGCCAAAGCAGCCGGTATTCATTCACTTCCATGGTTATGATGCTTCTCAACTACTGTTGAACCCAGCTTATTGCTGGGCCTTACAAAAGCTTGCGAAACGGCCTGAGGTATATTGGCTTACGCCTAGTCGCTATATGAAAAATGCTTTGGAGAAAGCAGGTGTACCCGTTCCGGGAGCGCGGCATGCCGTAGTACATTATGGCATTGAACTTTCTCATTTTAAACCAGAGCGAAGTGAGTTCACAACACGGCCTTTTCGTTTTTTGCAAATCTCAAGTTTCAGGGAAAAAAAAGGACATTTCTATACCCTGCAAGCCTTCTCTAAATTAGCAGAGGCTAATCCTGATTTGTCATGGGAGTTGATTTTGGCAGGGCAAGGGGAAAAATGGGATGAAACGCGGGAACTGGCGCAAGCACTCGGGCTACAGGATAAGGTGATATTTCCCGGGTTAGTCAATCGGGACCAAGCCCGCGATTTAATGAATCAAGTAAATGCGTTTGTGCATCATAGCATTACCGACAGCCGAGGGGATCAGGAAGGTATTCCCAACGCCATTATGGAAGCCATGGCGATGGGGTTACCGGTCATATCTACCCTACACGCGGGTATTCCAGAACTTGTGACCGAAGAGGAGAATGGCTGGCTGGTGGCCGAAAAAGATGTACCAGCATATGCCCAGGCCTTGTACACGGCCATTAAGCAAACTGATTACCGCCCGCAAAGCCGGGAAAAAGTAATGCAGGAATTTGAGCGGGAAAAGCGAACGCAGCGGCTCTTGCGGCTTTTTGCGGCGGCTATGAATGGTGAAGACATATCCAAAGTATAGTAAACCATGATCTACCTTACCTTGGGCGATGGCTATAGCGGCGTTTATGCCAGTCAGGTCATAAACGTTTGTAAATATTTGACTCAGCTGGGAGGCAAGCCGGTTCGACTGATCGCCTTCATCAGTCTGCGGGTTTACCGAGCACAGCGCCGTAAAATCAAAGCCGCCTATCCGAATGCCATTGTCCTTCCGGCTTTCCCAGGCGTAGGTCGCTGGCAACAGAATTATACGCTTTTATGGTTGCTGATGCGGTTTTTACCAGAGCGTAAAATAATGGCAAGGGGCATATTGGCTACGCAATTGGCACTACGGCTGCGCGAGGCGGGGGTGATTGACAAAGTGATTTTTGATGGACGAGGAGCCTATCATGCCGAATGGACCGAATATGAGGTAGTGCCTGATCAAGGCTTAGTAGAGACCGCCTACGAGTTGGAACGGCAGGCAGTGCATCAGGCAGACTATCGCTTGGCCGTTTCTAGGCAATTAGTGCATCATTGGCAGAAAAAATACCAATACCAAGTATCTGCGCAGGTGGTAGTTCCCTGTACTTTAAATGCGGTGCATCTAACCAATTTACCTTCAGAGCAAGGGTTGCAAAAACAACGCAAGGAGCGGGGTTATAATGCGGAAGATATAATTCTGATTTATGCGGGGTCGGCAGCTGGTTGGCAGTCTTTTTCTATGGTTGACGAATTTCTCCTGCGTCATTTACGGCAAAACCAGCGTCTGCAAGTGCTGCTACTGAGTCAGTTGAAATTAGAAGAATTGAAAAGTTATCGAGCTTTTCCTGATCGCGTACGTAAAGATTGGCTGAAACCAGAGGAAGTTGTGCAGGTAATGCAAATGGGAGATTACGGCCTGCTGATCCGCGAAGCGACCGTAACTAATCAAGTAGCATCACCAACAAAATTTGCTGAATATCTTGCCAGCGGATTAAAAATTATTATTTCTCCGGGTATTGGTGATTTTAGTGAGTGGATACAAGGTGCCCAGGCAGGCTACCTGCTTTATAAAAATCGGGTGCTTCCGCTTGAGAAGGTGAGTTATGCCGAAAAAAACGAGCTGGCATCTAAGGCCCGGGAATTGTTTAGTAAAGAATCCTATGCCTCTGCTTATCAACAAATATTGAGCTTGTGACAAAACAATATCTAAACCCTTCACTAGGTTTATGCAGCTTTTTGGGACTATTGCTAATCCCCTTTTGCCTGCCGGCCCAAGGAAACAAAGTTTATTGGAATTTCGCTGCAGATAGCTGGAATCAAGCAGAAGGCGATATTCGCTTGACTGGCTATAATCCTACGAATGATCAGTTTCGTTTGGATGGAGAGTTACCCTATCTTGCATTACCCGCTGAAAAGCCAGGACAATTTTTTTTCCCATTTACCTTTGAACATTCATTTAGCTTCGAAATGCTTATTCGTCTGTCACCTCAGGGGCAGGCAGAAAGAATTCGCCTTTTCGCATTTGGAGGAGGAGCTGCATTTGCTTCCTTTGGAGGCAAATCCATTATTTTCAGAATTAAGGGCAAGTCTGTTGATGGAGAGGAGAAGATAGAATTGCTACAGGTTCCCCTAAATGGGGTCGGTCGGCGGTCTGTGCAATATTTCCTGGATCAACAATGGCACCACCTGGTATTCCGCTATGACTACCGGCAAAAAGAAATCAGCATCTGGCTGGATGGTCAAAGCCCGGAAGGTTTTTCCAAAGAACTAGAGAATCCGCTTCAGCTTTGTGGGCAGTCCTCTCGTCAATGCCAAACCCAAATCAGGTTATTGCACGGCAATACCGACCCATTAGTAGGAGATTTGGCTGGGATAGTAGTTTACGATTATGCCATACCCGCGGGGCAAATAGTTCAGCATTACTCTGATGGCGTTGTTCAAGGTAAGCCATACTCATTTAAGGTTAGCAGGCAGGTTCCCATAGCCGAGAACGTTCCACTAACCTATGATCAGCGGCAGTATGTGCCCGACAGTTGGAATAACAAGCCGGCAGAAGCGCAATTGGCTTACTATATGCCTCCACGCTACAAGGCAGGACATGGCTTGCTACCCTTGTATAATTGGATTAGCCTGGATTATCTATCGGGTCGATTGTATAATAAGCTTAATGCGGTTAAGGCTGCAGGCAATGCCGTTGCTTTGCAGCGCCAGATGGCTGCTAATTGGCATTACTATATCACGATAGAAAATGCAGCAACCATACGTAATCAGAGCGGAAAATTAGATACAAGCCGCATACCAGGCGCTTTAATCCAGCTTGCTAACGAGCACCCGGAATGGCCTTTAGCAGTCACTACCCTTTGGGCACAGGTAAGACCTGAAGATGCTGGTTACGATAAAGGAGGAGCTTTTATCCGCCGCTTGGATCTGCCTAGCCAATATTATCTGCAAACAGCCAAGGGTGACTTTCTGCATTTGAACGGTGCGATACGAAATAATCCTCGTTGGTTAAGGCCAACCGTTCCCTCAAAATATGCTGAGTGGGACGGGAAGACCCAGCAATTTTACCTGCAGCAAATCCTCAAGTACCTGGACCGCCCCCTGAATATGATCAACGAGAATGGTGAGGTGCCACCTTTAGCCTATACCGAAAAGGTGCTTACCCTTGATCCGGTCGTCCAGGCTGATTTTGCCCAAAGTAGGTTGCCTGACCTGAAAACTTATCAGGCTACTCGCAAAACAAGCTTGAGAATATCTTATCGGGAGGAACTATTAGCCTTGCCTGCTTTACAAGATACACGCTTCAGCTGGTATGCTTTAGATGGTAATCCCAGCGGGAGCCGGTTTGCCTGGCCCCAAGCCCGGGAGATTCATCAACCTATGAACGGGCAATATTATGCTACCCCTGATTTCTATCCTCGTTGGCCAGCCAACTGGAATGGTATCCGGGGTCCTTGGAATGGTTGGCCTTGGATCGTCGAAAGCCGGAAAGTTGAGGTGAAATATGGTGACCGTCTGTTTTCTCCTTTTGTTGCAGCCGGTTGGAGCAAAGATCCCAAGGAGAACCTGCGGCCTGGGCATTGGTTAGGCCTGTTGAAACATATGGGGATCCTAGGGGCTGAATTTATGTATCCCGGCTTTTTCACCGAACGTGCTAACGAAATTGCTGATCCAGTAAATTATGTTTGGCAAGTCGCCATGCCGGCCTATGCTCAGGCCATTACCAGCCACTATGAAGAGGTGTTGCGTGAGGGTAATCTCATTTTCAACGAGGAAAACGAACCAGTTGTCCAGTGGCCGGTATTGAACCCGCAAGTGCTTATTACCGCCCGTAAGCACGATCGTTTTCCCCTATATGTAATTGCAGCTAATATCAATCCCAATAGTAACTATGCCGGACAGGTTCCTGATAGCCTGGTGGTAGATTGCATGATAGACAATATCCCTTTGAAGCTACCCGTGCGGGTACAAGGAAGTGTTTTTATGGTGGACTTACGGAATGATTCTGCAGTTGCCTGGCAATTAGATGGTTGGCATGAGAACCAGCATCCCCTGCGTTGGAACCGGGCTTTTGTCCTGGAAGCAGAGGTTTTCGATTCTAGTCTAGATATCGAACGCAGGTCTAATTTACCAGCTGGTAATCAGCAGCTTATAGACTTAAGTAGATTGCAAACCTGGATCGAGCCTACAGGCAATGAAGGCTGGGTGGAATATGAACTTGAGGTAAAAGCGGCTCAAGCCGGACGTTATCGTCTTCAACTTTCCGGCGAGGCACTAGAAAATGGGCTAAGTGTTACAATTGACGGAGAATTGGTTCTTGATAATTCATCCGGTGGATGCATATTCGGGCGCAAGAAAAAATCTGCTAACCGGATGTATGAAAACCTATTTGTGGATCTTGTTCCCGGGAAGCAAAGGCTGAAGGTAAATCTGACCAAAGGAGTAAAGTTGGATGCGATTACCCTGAGGCCTGAAGACAATTAAAATGAATCATAAGCAGGAACGTATGGGACAATATGTAAATTATGGGTGTGGCCTTACAGCACCATCTGAGTGGATCAATTTCGATGTTTCTCCCACCTTGCGTTTGCAAAAAATGCCTTTGGTAGGTTCTGTATTGAAATCCCTTGGACTGTTGAATACAAATTTTCCTGCTAATGTTCGCTACGGAAACGTAGTACAAGGTCTTCCAGGTATAGCCTCCAATTCCTGCGATGGGGTTTTTTGCTCTCATGTCCTGGAGCATTTGGCCTTAGAAGACTTTTATAAAGCGTTGAGGGAAAGCTATCGGGTATTGAAGCCAGGAGGCACGTTTCGCTTGGTACTTCCAAACTTGCAAAAATACATGGAGGAGTATCAGCAAGCATTGCAGACAGATGATCCTCAAGCCAGTGTTCGCTTTATGCAGCATACCATTGTTGGTACGGAGTACCGTGCGAAGGGGCTAAAAGCCATCGTTGAAGGTATTTGGGGCAACGCTAGGCACCTTTGGATGTGGGATCCAGTTTCTATGCAGCATGCTTTACGAGAAGCTGGTTTTTCCAGCGTAAGGCCTGCCATTTTTCAAGATAGCAAAGATTCCATGTTCGAGTTAGTCGAAGAGAAGTCACGCTTCGACGGGGCCATGGCCTTCGAAGCTCAGAAATAACCTAATCGACTTTTACCCATTCAAAACTCATATGCAAACCCACCAACCCAAAAACCCCTCCCAAGGTGTAGGACACCTTATTATAGAGGACCAAGCCCCCGACTACGAAGTATTCATCAATAGCTCCTGCTACGACCTAGAGGAGTTGGTCCCAGGTAAGCGCCTGGTGGCATCGGTTACGGCTTTGGCCGCTTCAGGCCCAACGTGGTGGAGGCTGGTGGTACCTCGTGTTGAACCCTTTGAGGGAGGAGCTCACATGGTAGTGAGCAGCGCCGAAGACCTACCTTTTGAAAACTAGACCTTCGACATTGCTATGATGCAAGCTGTCCTGGAACACGTTCAAGATGTAGACGCCTCATTTGCTGAGGTGGCCCGGGTGCTCAAGCCAGGTGGACTATTTGTAGACTATGTAGCCCGTATGAAATGTTTTCATGAAATTTCTTACAGCCATCTTTCTTTCAAGGCGCTTGAATTCTATGCTAAAAAACATGGCATGAAGCTGACCAAGGGGGGGATAGCTTCGGCATTGGGTATCACCTAAGCGTCCTGTTGTATCCCCTCCCGACTCGCTGGCTACGCAAAGGTACCGATTGGTTGATCCGCAATATTTTTTGGCTCAAGTCCAAAGGGGCTTACCTTGCTCTCCGCTATCGGCGTAAGTGGGCGAAAGACTGAGTTCGAGAATATGCACGTTTGTACTATCAAGTGGAGCGCCTTGTCAGGCTACAGGTTTCACTTATGTTATCGAGAAGTAACACTCTACCATGCACCTAACCCTTCTAACAGACGGCATTTATCCCCATCAAGTGGGAGGTATGCAAAAGCATTCTTTCTATCTAACAGAATTTTTGGCTCTTAATAAGACAAATGTCAGCCTGTATCATTTGGGGGGGGCAGTAGAAACTCCTTTTTCGACAGAGGCTATCCCTTATATTCGTGAATATTCTATCCCCTTTCCTCCCCCTGGGAAAATTCCCGGTCACTATGTCCGGAACTCCCAAAGGCACGCTCAGTCTCTCGCGAAGGCTGTGAAGAAAGAACCCCAAACAGATTTTATATACGCTCAGGGCTATACCGGATGGGATATTCTTGAGCGCAAGGCAAAAGGCGAAAAGTGGCCACCTGTCTGCATCAATTTTCATGGCATGGAGGCACTACAACCTCCTGCAAGTCATCGTAACCGACTAGAACAATTGCTACTTGCTCCTCCCATGCGGAGACAACTGCTACAGGCTGACTATGTCCAGTCTCTTGGGGGAAAACTAACGGAACTCTTAGTTGGAGTTGGTGTTGAGCGCGAACGTATCTGGGAGATTCCGATAGGCTTAGATGAGGCCTGGATCTCCGCCGAAGTTTTGCCGGTTAATCAGCCTCGGCGATTTGTATTTATTGGAAGATATGAAAGGAGAAAAGGCATTGAAGAGCTGAATGAGGTAATCAAACGGTTGATCCAAGAGAGAGAGTTTCACTTTGATTTTATTGGCCCCATTCCTGAGAATCTCCAATTGTCCAATGAGGCTTTTACGTATCATGGCCTAGTGAGAGATCAGGATAGTATAAAGGAGATACTAGATACGGCAGATGTATTAGTCAGTCCAAGCCACTCAGAAGGTATGCCAACGGTAATTTTAGAAGCGATGGCTAGAGGATGTGCCATTGTGGCAACTGATGTGGGAGCTGTATGTGAAGAGGTCAACGATGAGGTTGGTTGGCTTATCCCTCCCAAAGACAAGCTAGCATTGAAAAATGCATTGGTTGAAGTGATAAACTTATCTAGCTTAGCTTTAGAGCTGAAACAGCGAGATGCACGGGTGAAGATAGGACGACAATTTCTTTGGCCAAAGGTCGCCCAAATGACCCTGCAAAAAATGAAAGAGGCACTCAAAACGAAATAAGTCATTTGCAGAAATTTTTGACTGATTATAGTGCAGTTATTGGAGCCTTTGTAGGACTATACCTATTAGGCAACCTCTTTGCACCGCTCAGCTGGCTGGTTGGTCTTGGAATTATGGCTTATTGGGCGGCTAAGGGGAAGGATGACTACTTGGTTATAATGCTGATTCTCATCCTCGTCATGGGAGATAGCCGAGCTTACTATTTCTCCCATGTAAAAAATCTGAGGATTGTAGCCATCCTTGTTATTGGAATCAGGACTTTTGCTGAAATATCGCATGGAAAGTATCGCTTCCGTGCAGTATTTTTATGGTGCATCCCATTTTTTATTGTAGCATTGATTGGGGGGCTTAGAAGTCCATCCTTGGGCACTTCTATTTCAAAGATGATATCCTATTTTTTATTAATAGTGGTAGTTCTTCATTATCTCCCTTATCATTTTCAGAACCATAAACACCTCTTGGCAGATGTGGCCATATTGGGAATGTGGATCTTGTTGTTAGGACTGTTAGCAAGATTCGTTAATCCATCCCTTACCTCTTTATTAGAGCGATTCAGAGGACTATTAGGTAATCCTAATGGTTTGGGGATTTATGCTACGCTTTTATTCGTAATCTGTCTGATCTGTTTTGAATTGTATCCTGAATCGAAGCGGAGATGGCAATTGGGGATGGGACTTCTATTGTTCTCTGTGATTCTATCTGGTTCTCGTACAGCCCTAGGTACAATTGGTATATTCTATTTCCTATACTGGTTCCACAAGCGGAATCCAGGTTCTGTTGTGGCTCTTTGGGGATTTGTTATCCCGGTACTTATTGTATTCTTCTCCTTTTTAAGCCCCACGGATCTCATCCGGATGATTGGCTTGGGAGAATTCCTGCGGGTGGAATCCATCGAAACGGGTACAGGCCGGTTTCTGGCTTGGACCCTTGGGTGGAATCAGATTTTGCAAAATCCCTTTATTGGAAAGGGGTTTGCATATGAGGAAATTTACTTCCATAGCCTAGCAGATGTACTCGTTGCCACAGAGCACCAAGGAGGTATGCACAATTCCTGGCTTACCTTCATGATGAACAATGGGCTCATTGGGTTTTGCTTTTTTTTGATCTTTCTCATCAACCTGCTTACCAGGATGAAGTCAAGAGCTTTTGCGTTGCCCTTTACCTTGGCTGCCCTCGTTTCGGCCACCTTCGAAAGCTGGCTCAATTCCTCCCTCAATGCTTTTTCCATCCACTTTTTCCTCGTAGTCGTTATCCTCATCGACTGGCCTCAATACCTTGAAATCAGGGATAAACGATTGGCTGCGGCATGAACCATCTTGTTTCCTTAAATCATGAGCAGGATCAAGTTGGTTGGCATACCCTTGAAACGTTATCTGAAGCTCCGGTTTTCAACCGATGGACAGTTGAGCACTTGACTTCCTACCTTAAGCCGGGTACGTGTATAGAAATCGGGTCAGGCCTGGGAAATCTCAGCCGTTTTCTACTCGACCAACATGATGGCATCTACTTAACCGATATACAGCCTCACTACCTTAGGTTCCTTCAAGATAGCTTCAAACTCCACCCTGCGTGTTTGGGCGTTTCTTCACTAGATTTGACCCACCCAAACTTTTGTCAAACCTACCCTAGGCATGTGGAGGCTTATGATTATGTGATTGCCTCAAACGTCATTGAGCACTTGCCCAATGATCGGCTCGCTTTTTCTAACCTCTATCATTTGTTGAAGTCTGGTGGGCGCGCCCTTGTCGTGGTTCCAGCTTATCCCACGCTTTACAGTTTGTTTGACCTGGACTTAGGTCACTTTCGGCGTTATGAACAAAGGCAGCTAGCCGTTAAGTTAGAAGCGGCTGGTTTGAGGATAGTAGAATCCTATTACTATAACCTGGTAGGAATATTTGGTTGGTGGACTTCTGGTAAGGTGTTGAAAAACAGGGCTTTACCATCTAGGCAAGTTCGGCTTTTTAACCAACTCATGCCTATCGTCAAAATTGTTGATAAATTCGCCCAAAATCGCTGGGGCTTATCGCTGTTTGCGGTGGCTCAGAAACCTTGACTTTTCATGTCCACAGAAACCTTATCCATTATCATTCCGGCCTACAATGAAGCCCGTACCATTCATCGAATCCTAGATTTGGTTCGGCAAGTAGAGTTGCCTGATGGAATGAACAAGGAAATAGTGGTGGTAAATGACTGCTCTAGTGACACTACAGAATCAGCTTTGTTGACCTATCGGGAGGAGCACAAACTTGCTGAAATGATGAAATACTTCAGCCACGAAAAAAATCTCGGAAAAGGGGCTGCTCTTCATACTGGCATTGCACAAGCAAGCGGTGACTACATCATCATCCAAGATGCCGACTTGGAGTACGATCCCCGTGAATATGGCCGACTATTGAGACCTATTCGAGAAGGCTTCGCGGATGTGGTTTATGGATCTCGATTCCGGGGAGGAGATCCGCATAGGGTGCTGTTCTTTTGGCACTCGATCGGAAACAAGTTCTTGACCTTCTTATCCAACGCAATGACAGGATTAAACCTAACGGATATGGAGACCTGTTACAAACTATTTAGGGCTGATATCCTAAAAGGCCTGAGCTTGAAAGAAAAGCGTTTTGGCTTTGAACCAGAGGTAACTGCCAAGGTTGCGAGGGTGCCCAAAGTACGAATTTACGAAGTCGGCATTTCCTACTATGGACGGACCTATGAAGAGGGGAAAAAGATTGGATGGAAAGATGGCTTTAGGGCGATTTACTGCATCTTAAAATATAAGTTTGCCCGGTGAAAATCTTGATCTTATACTCAGAATTAGCTGGTTACACCTTGGCTTGCCTTCGACGCTTGTTGCAAGACTATCCGGTGGAGCTACATTTGATTCGTTGGCCAGTTAATGCTGAAGCCCCCTTCAATTTTGACTTCGGGGACCAAGTCAAGGTGAAGGACCGCGCCCATTTGAATCAGGCTGATCTAGATCGGGAAGTTAAAGACTTTGAGCCAGATGGCATTTTCGTTTCTGGTTGGATGGATAAGGGTTATGTTCAGGCTTTGCGTCAAAAACCTCATGGATGTCCGGTGATTTGCGGCTTGGACAACCAGTGGACGGGGAATTTGAGACAGCGCGTAGCCACGGTACTCAGTCCTTGGCTGATCAAAAAGCACTTTGATTACATCTGGGCAGCAGGACCGCGGCAGGCCGACTATGCGCGTCGCTTAGGTTTTTTGGACTCTCAGGTGAGAACAGGATACTACAGTGCCGATGTAGAGCGTTTTGCCGAGCACCAAGCAGGATTTCTGCCCAAAGGTAAACGTACCCTGCTCTATGTAGGGCGAATCATGGCCCATAAAGGCATCGCAGAACTGATCCAGGCTTTCTTGAGGCTAAATCACCCAGATTGGGAATTAAAACTAGTCGGTAAACCTGACGGCACAGTTGACATACCTATCCATCCCAAGATTATTCACGAAGATTTTGTTCAGCCTAATCTGCTTCCTCCCTTGTTAGCTTCTGCCCATGCTTTTGCCCTACCAAGCCAGAGCGAGCCCTGGGGGGTTGCCTTGCATGAAGCAGCAGCATGTGGTCTGCCTCTCATTGCCTCGACTGCCTGTGGAGCAGCTGATGCTTTCATCGATCCGGGTGAAAATGGGTGGCTGTTTCAGGCTGGAGATGGAGAGGATCTTGCTCAGGTACTCCGTAAACTGTTTGATTTACCTGAAGCTGAATGGAAAAAGTTTGGACACCATAGTCAAAAATTGGCACAGCAAATTACCCCCAAGACGTGGGCCACTACCCTCTATCAACTCATTCAAGATCATCGCCCATGAGTCAGACGGATCTATCACGCTACGATAACAGCTGGTATCAACCCGGTGGGTCAGCTCTGAAGCGATTGGCCTGGTACCTTGTGAATGCAATTTTCCTAATCAATCCTTTGAATCCATTGAGCGGTCTCAAGGTTTGGTGCTTACGCTTATTTGGGGCAAAAATTGGAAAAGGCGTTATCATCAAGCCTGGGATCAATGTGAAATATCCCTGGCACCTGAGTATTGGGGATTACGCTTGGATTGGAGAACGTGCTTGGATTGACAATTTGACTACCGTTGAGATTGGTGCTCACAGTTGTTTGTCTCAAGGAGCCATGTTGTTGACCGGTAACCATCATTATGGAAAACCAACTTTTGATCTGATGGTGCGGCCCATCATCCTCCAAGAAGGTAGTTGGATCGGTGCTCAGGCCTTGGTAGGCCCTGGGGTCACAGTAGGAAGCCACGCTGTCTTAGCCGTGAAATCGGTGGCGACTCAAGATTTAGAGCCGTACACCATTTATCGAGGGAATCCGGCAGAACCCATCAAGCAGCGGGTGATCTCGGAGGAAGCTTAACGGGTTTATAGATGAAGTTTTCTCGCGTCCTTTAATCCGAATGACCAAGCGGTAAATAGGTTGAACAATAGTCTATCGTCTCAATATCTCATCTCTCAAAATCTCAACGTCTCAAAAAAAGAGCCAGGTGCATATAGCACCCGGCGTACAACCTCCTACAGAAAAATTCTTTGAAGGACCATTCTCCTTCTAGGGTGTCGATAGTTAGTGCCGGTACATTCTCTTCTCGGTTATCTGATTAAGGAAACCGTACCAGTTTCTCGGAAACGCTCTCCATTCTGAGCTACTGCTTCTATCCGATAGGTGTAAACTCCTTCCGGAAGTTCTTCTCCGCGGTGTTGACCGTTCCAGCCTTGCTCCAATCCATTTCCTTGCCAAAGTAGAATGCCCCATCGCGAGAAAATTTGGATGTGGACTTCTTTGAGATAAACCCCTTTGATGAAAAAGGTCTCATTGATGCCATCTCCATTTGGGGTAAAGACATTCGGTACGTAAATCTTGGGATTAACCCCCGTACAGGCTTCGTTAGAGATGCTTTGAGCCTGGTTTCCCCCTTGCTCATACCCAGTGATTCGATAACAATATTGCCCTTGGTCTAAAAAGGTACTTCGATCTAGATAAGTAAGGGTATTAGCTGCCACGACGTCTACTTCTTGCCACACACCTGAAGCTTCATTTCTAACTTCGATGCGATAGTAGTCTACTCCATTCGCCCATTCTTCATAAGGGGTCCAAGACAATTCATTGGTGAATTCTTCTCCACCTGCTTGAAGATGAATGCTCTTGCCAAGATTACTATATGGGGTCTCAAAGCCACAACTGTCCCGGTAGCGTATTCGATACCAATAGCTTTGTTCCTGAACTCCTGCACTGGTATCGCGATATTGAGTTTGAGAAAGAGGTAAGCTTGCTAGAGTAATCCAATTCAAGCCTTGATCCTCACTGCGTTCCAGAAAGGTCTCAATCAGATCTGGGATTTGAGGGTTTTCCCAATACACTTCTATATTTTGATTGTCGGGTACCGTCGCGGTAAAAATCTCTGCAGATTGAGTCGGCTGACTTTTCTCATTTCTCGCTCGGGTCGTGTCGCTCCATGCTACTTGCCCACTCTGGTTGCCCACTGCCAAAATCCGATAGCTGTATTGATTGAAGCAACTGGTCGCATCATCTACATAACTAAGGTCTGAACCCGGCACCAAAGCCAGCAATTCGTCGAAGGATTGTTGGTAATCACTGACTCGATATACTTCGTAATGGTCTACTTGGCTCCAACCTTGGTAGGCATTCCATTCTACCAAAATTCGATCTGCTAAGCTGTTTGCTTCTATTTCTACAGTACAATGGGCCTTTGCTTCATTTAGACTGCCTTGGGTGCCACATTGGTTGCGCTGAATGACTATGTAGCAGTAACTCTGAGACTCACAGTCCAATATAGCGGGCCTACGGTCTAAAAATACGCTGTCGTTCCTCCCGCTGGTTTCGTGGATTTGCTCCCAATTCCCATTGCTGGGATTTTGCCAAAAAACGAGGTAAGCACCGAAATCCAAGGCACTTGAGGGGCGCCAACTCAACCTGATCGCTTCTTTTTCATTAACTGAAGCTGCATATATAGAAATGGGCGTGGGTTTCTGTTGGCCAAAAATGCTGACGGCAGTATCCTTAATCACCACTTGGTCGCACCCAAGTCCATCCACTACGGTAAGACTGACTACGTAGTTACCCGTGTCCTGGTACTGGTGTACCACTGGATTCCCAGTTAAGGCAGTCCCATCACCTAATTCCCATTGATAGCTTTGTATGCCATAGGGACTGCTGGCCGCAGCTGTGAAGGTAGCCTCCACGGGAGGGCACGCGGGCACATACCTGATATTGAAATCAGCCAAAGGACGACTGAGCTTGATGTATTGAGGCTTGCTCAGGCTGGCGGTACATCCATATCGGTCTTCCACTTGAAGGGTGACATCATAACTACCATCTTGTAGGTAGGTATGGACAGGGGCAGGCCCGATGGCAGAATCCCCGTCACCAAAATCCCATAACCAATTCACTCCTGTGGGATCACTTTGACCCTGGAAAACCACTGCCAATGAGGCACAGCCTACGGTGTCTGAAGCCCGAAAATCAATTTGTGGCGGATCAAAAACCTCAACTTCTTTAGAGAAGGTATCGGTACAACCAAAGTCATCTACTACCCTGAGTGTAAGGGTATAGGAGCCAGCTTGGTTGAGAAAAAATTGGGCTTGCTGCCCACCACCGCTGGGTAACCCATCTTGTCTCCAAGTCCACGTATTGATGGGCGCCATCCCATGGCTGCTATCCTGAGCGACCACGATGGCAGGGGCGCAGGAAAATTCTGGAGACATGAAGTAGGCAACTGGACGCGGACGCACTTTTACCAGTTCGGGCTTGACCAAGGTATTGCTGCATCCCAGGACATCTATGACGGTAAGACTGATGTCATAGGTCCCAGAATCTGCATAGCTATGACTAGGGGAGGAACCCACCCCAGTATTGCCATCGCCAAAGTCCCAAAACCAATTGACGATGGGAGTGTCTGGCTGGCTAAAATCGGTGAAGGTAACCAGTTCACCCGGACACGGGAGGCTATCATCCACCCCAAAGTCAATCAGGGGACCTCCAATCCGAAGGAACTCTACTTGAGTGAGAGAATCCTGGCAGCCATTGATATCAGTCACCCGTAGCGTGACATCGTATAAGCCGTCATTTTGATAGGTATGCGTAGCTAAGGGACCCGTGCCGCTGTTTCCATCGCCAAAATCCCAAGACCAATTACTCAAAGGATATGGCCCACCACTCTGGCTGAGGAAGTCAACGGGCCTAGGGGCACAACCTGATTGCAGGTTAGTGATAAAGGAGGCACTTGGCCCTTCCCAGACTTCAACCTGTTGAGTATCAACTGCTACGCAGCCTTTGGCATCGCTTACGGTCAAAGTCACTTGGTAGAGGCCTGGCGTTTGGAAAGTTTGACTAGCATGGGGGAAATTGTACCCATTCCCATTATCAAAGTCATATTGCCAACTTATCAAGGTGCTGTTGCTGCTGCTAGATGCGTCGGAAAAATTCACCTCTAAGGGAGCACACCCTTGGCTTAGGTCTGGGGTAAAGCTGGCCACAGGCCCAGCCTCAATGATTACTGCCTGCGGCACGCTTAGTAAGGCTTCACAGCCATTTTGATCTTCTACCCTTAGTGACACTTGATAGATCCCTGGTAAAAGGTAAGTATGGGTTGGGTTCTGTTGACTGCTGCTGTCGCCATCTCCAAAGTCCCACTGCCAACTCACCAAGCTGTTGCTGGGCTGTGAGGCATCCGTGAAACTGATGCTGGTACCTGGACAAGCTGTAGTTTGCAAGGGTGAAAAGCTTACCGTTGGACCTTCTAGTTGAATCAGGTTGGGCTTGGTCAGGCTATCTTGACACCCAAATTGGTCGACCACCAACAGGGTGACGTCGTAGGTGCCGACACTGTCGTAGACATGAGTGGGACTGGCGGAGGTACTGCTCTGCCCGTCGCCGAAATCCCACAACCAACTGACCACGGTAGAGGGACTATTGCTCAGGTCAAAGAAGTCTATGGGACCTTGGGCACAGCCGGTGGAGTCGCTGACCGTGAAATCAGCTACCAGTGGAGGATGCACGGTCACACTTTGAAAGGCCGTATCCTGACAACCATTGGCATCGGTAACGATGAGGCTACTTTGATACGTTCCTGCATTAGGGAAAATTCCGGTTAAACTCACTCCAGGCCCACTTTGGCCATTTCCTAGGTTCCATTGGGTCGAGGTGATGGGAGAACTGCCAGCAAGGCTGCTGCTGGAAAAAGTTACTTGGCCTGGCGCACATAACATTGAATCGCTCAAGTCCATTTGTGCACTTGGAGGGGTCAAGATAGACACATGTTGACTATCTAGGAGTGTGTCTTGGCAGCCCAGGCTATCTACGACAATCAGCTGAACATCAAAGTTTCCGGCTTGTAGGTAGACATAGCTAGGATTGGACCCTACGGCGGTATCCCCATTTCCAAAATCCCAATACCACTGCGCAATGCTGCTATCAGCATTTGCATAGGCATCAAACTGAACCAAGGCCGGAGGACAGAGGTTGCTGGCGATGGAGGTGAAACTTGCCGCCGGACGCTTCAATTCTATCAGGTCCGGTTCCAAAAGGGTGGCTGCACAGCCTTGGGCATTGGTGACGGTTAGGCTTACATCAAATTGGCCATCAACCTGATACGTATGAATAGGGTTAGCTTGGGTCGATGTGTCTCCATCCCCGAAGTCCCAGAACCATTGACTGACATTGCCTTGACTTAGGTCGGTAAATTGGATTGAACGTGGGGCACATCCATCAGTGGCCGACAGGGTGAAGTCTGGTATAGGTGCAGCAATCACTTCAATATCCTGCTGGATGGTATCTTGGCATCCATTGGCATCCGTCACCGTTAAGCTAACCGTGTATGTTCCAGGCTGGACAAAGGTATGTAAAGGCGATTGGGTAGAGGCCGTATCTCCATCCCCAAAGTCCCAACTTCGAAGAATGATCGGACTTCCTCCCCCAGACTGCCCATTGAAAGTAACGGTTAAAGGCGCACAGCCTTGAATTTGGGAAGGGATGAAACTCGCTTGAGGACGGGGGGCTACTTGAATAGGGATTTGGGCTAAGAGGCTGTCGCTACACCCACTCAGATTGGTAGCGGTAAGCTGGATAAGATAACTGCCAGCTTGGGTATATGCATGTTGTGGATTGGCGGCTTGCGAAGTGTTTCCATCTCCCAAATCCCATTCATAGCTGATGATAGGTAAAGGAGAGGTAGTCAGGTTTATCAACTGAATAGGTTCACCAATACAAGTTTGACTTTGTAGGATTTGAAAATCTGGGATAGGTCCCCCCCGCACCACAATGCTATCCTCTGCTGGAATGGCCACGGTACATCCGGCTGTGTCTTCTATCACGAGTACCGGTCTAGCAATCGTATCTTGTAAATAGGTATGGGTGACATTTTGCCCAAAGCCTAGGTTTCCATCCCCGAAATCCCAGGTCCAGGTAGCTGCCCCTTGCGTGTTGGCATTAAAGATCACCTCTAGGGGGCTACAGCCTGATTGAGGGGTGAAACTGAAACTTCCTTGAGGGCCAGAGAGTTCAATTAGACCAGGCAAATCTAAGGTGTCTTGGCAACCTTGAGCGGTAGTGACCACCAAGCTGACATCGTATTGACCAGGTAGGTTATACACCTTGCTTGGATTGGGTAAGGAAGAAGTACTTCCATCTCCAAAATCCCATGACCACTGGGCTACATTCGGACTAGATTGGTTGGTGAAGTTTACCGTCAAAGGAGGGCAAGCTTGTTGGGTAGGGGCAGCGTTGAACAAGGCTACTGGTGGTCCTATCGCTACATAATCACTCAAGGTGCTGATGCTCTGACAGCCATTGACATCGGTGGCAATTAGGGTAACGGTAAACTGTCCGCTATTGCCAGGGTAAATCTTAACCGGGCTAGCCACGTTGGAGCTGGTTCCATCACCAAAATTCCACTCATAGGTATTGCCTACTCCTGTTGAGAGATTGATGAAACTTACAGGTGCTCCCGGACAGGTGAGGGTATCATCTGTGGTAAAAGCAGCCGTGGGGAAAGTAGGCTGTATGTAGCCGGTACGTATCAACGTATCTGTACATCCTTGGTCATCAATTGCCACCAAGGTAATGGTGTAATCCCCTGGGTCTACAAACTGATGAATAGGATTAGGGGCAGTAGAAGTGGTCCCATCCCCAAAGTCCCAGAAGTAACCTGTAATACTTGAACCAGGGGTGATAGCCTGGCTTTGATTGGTAAAAATGACGTCTAAAGGAGCGCAACCCGTAGTAGTGTCTACCGAGAACTCAGCCATAGGCCCTAGGATGTCAATCACCCCACTGATCACCATGGTATCTTGGCAGCCAATGTCGTTGATGGCGATCAAAGTCACGTCAAAATTTCCGGCACTGGCATATCCGTGTGTAGGGTTGGCTAAGGTACTGCTGTCTCCATCACCAAATAGCCATAAATAGCTGCTTGCTCCCGTAGAATTATTGGAGAAACTAACTTGGTTGCCAATGCAGGTGGTCCCATTGGCAATGGCAAAATCTGCTTGAGGATTGGTAATGTTAAACTCATAAACGAAGTCATCTGTACAGCCTGTCGAATCGTTGACGACGGTAAGGGTGACTGTGTAGCTTCCCAGGGCAGTATAGGTATGGGTGGGAAATTGAACGCTATCTTGAGTTCCATCGCCAAAATCCCAAAACCAATGATCTGCCCCGATAGAGAGGTCATTGAATGAAACAGTGAGTGGGACTTCACAGCCAAAAAGCGGGTTGGTAGTAAACTCTGCAATTGGGGGAAGTACTCGGACACAATTGGGCTTCACCAGGGTATCCTGACAGCCATAGTAACTGGCGATTAAGGTTACATCAAAAAAGCCAGTGTCTCCATAGGTATAAATGGGATTTTGGACATTTGACATCCCCCCATCTCCAAAAAACCAGGTCCACTCTGTAGCAAGAGATGATTGATCCAAAAAGCTTACCGGGTCAGTGGCACATACCAAATTAGGATTAGAGTTGAAGTTGACAACTGGTGGGGTACCAGCCTGGATTTCTAAAAAACTGGTATCTCTGCACCCCCCTTGTGTCACCACTATCAAACTCACCTGGAAGATCCCCACGCTGTTAAAGGTGTGACTCGGGCTCGCCTGAAAAGAGGAACCTCCATCCCCAAAGTCCCAAATCCAGGTGTCAATGCTATCAAATGCCGAAGTACTGAGGTCTTGGAAATCCACGTCCAGAGGAATGCATCCCTCCACTGTATCCGCCACGAATTCAGCTATGGGAGGAACAATCTGCACGTAGTTGGGTCTAGTGAGGGTATCTCTACAGCCATTTGCCCCAATGGTGATCAAGCTCACAGTGTAAAAACCTGCCTGGCTGTATAAATGTGAAGGGTTGGCAATATTAGCTGTGTTTCCGTCTCCAAAATCCCACAACCAACTGCTGCTGCCTTGTGAGGCGTCATTGAAGTTGACCAACCAAGGAGCCGAACATGCCTGTGGGTTACCAGAACCAAAGTTGGCCACAGGGGAAGGGCTTACTGTGATGTAATTTATCCGGACCATGGTGTCTGCACAGCCTTGGGCGTTTCTTGCGATCAACCTGATGGGATAGGTCCCTGGGATCTGGTAGGCATGTTGAGGGTTGGGACCGTTGAAGACGGTGCCATCGCCAAAGTTCCACTCGAATTGAGTGCCCCCCGTACTGAGGTTAATTAGATTGAGATTTTCTCCTGCACAAACCACGGTATCTGATACCACAAAGCTAGCTTGAGGAAAGGCAATGCTCACTTCATCTATCAAAATCAAAGTATCTGTACACCCTCCCGCTTCAGTGGTAACCAAGGTCACAGTGTAATTGCCTGCTTGCGTATAGCTGTGGGTAGGGTTGGGTAAATTTGAACTTCCCCCATCGCCAAAGTCCCACTTATAAGTATAATTCCCTCCCCCATTTACTGAACTGCTAAAATCTACGGTATAGGGTAGCTGGCAGAGACTCGGTAAGGACGAGTTGGCAGAAACCTGGAGGGGAGATGTCGCACTAACTAGGTCTGGGATGAGGCGGGTATCGCTACAGCCATTTGCGTCGGTAACGGTAAGCGAAACATCGTACATTCCAGCCGTCTGGTAAGTATGATTGGGATTAGACTGGTTGCTAATGGTTCCATCGCCAAAATCCCAGGTCCATTGGTTGATGACTCCGTCACCTGGTGCGGACAAATCAGTGGCAGTGACGGGAAAGGGAACACAACCGCCTACAGGGGATAAACTAAAATCAGCTACTGGATCTGCAAAAACGGTGATATAGCCCGTCTTAGTTTCGCTGTTTGAGTTGCTCCCATCTGAGACGGTAAGGGTGACCGTGTAGGTGCCTGGATTTACGTAAATCACTCCTGGGTTTGGAAGGGTGGAGGTGTTTCCATTCCCAAAATCCCAAAAATAGGTAGTGACTGCTCCGGTGGCTTGCTGGGCAAACTGTACCGTTAATGGACTACAGCCACTGGTCTGTCCCGCCGTAAAATCAGCGACCTGGCCGTAGGCCGTGCTATATCCCCAGCCTGTGCATAGGCTTAGGATCCAAAGTAGAAATCTTCTATATCTAGGGCTTAGACGTAAAGCTTGTTTCATTTTTCCTTACGGTGACCTGAAGTGTGATGTAAGAATTCAGGTCTGAAGGACACATAAATGAAGCCGAACCGTGAAACTACTTTATCAACAGGGTGCAAGGTTTGTCAGGAAAATCCCTCCAAACTTTACGTAATCGAGCAAATTACCCTTTTAATTCTATCTTTTTTTTTGTCGATATATTCCGCTTTGTGAACTAGTATGATGACTTCCGCGAGATTCTGGATGAAAGGTTTTAGGGTATTTCCTTCCTTATCACCTATCTTTATCGAGAGGCGAAAGGACAAATTGGCTTTTCAACCTTCTCACATTTGCTCTGTCTTTGGCGTGATCCCTTATGAACCAACCATCATTCCTCCTACTATCTATGCTCTTGGGATTGAGCTCCTCACTTTGGGCTCAATCGGGATACGAGGGTGCTTGGTCTGCAGGGATAATAGGAATGAATCAGAATCCGGCCACCTTGGCTGCAGCTCCTTCAAAACAAGAGATTTTATTAGGGGCTATCAACGTGGGAACCAGTACCGATGCCTTATACAGCAACCATCTGGGGTCGGTGATGCCTGGTCGCGGCTTGCGCAGTGTGTTCAGCCCCACCTGGGACTTAGCATTTTTTACCCTCGACTCTGAGAGTCTTACTCAAACAACTTTTTCAGATCAGCCAAGGGCAGGATTACAAATGGATGCTCGCATTCAAGGACCCGCCTTTCGAACTAGGTTGAAAACGTCTCCCAACTTGATTGAAAGGGGGCTGCAACGTCAGGCTTTCTCAGTTAGAAGTGTGAGAACCGAGCGGCTTTTCATCCAAGATCTTCCTATTGACTGGTGGACCTACCAGCAAGAGGGGAGATTGCTAAATCAAAACTTTGACTTTTCGGAAAGTTCCTTTGCCCGATATGAGGAATGGGATGCTGTTGCCTTAAATTATGCCCAAAGTTGGGGCCGGGGTCAAAAGCTACTTCACTGGTCTGTTGGCGGGGAGTTGCGAAGCATGGGGAGCTTTTTCCAGGCTTCTGTTGACCAGGCTTCTCTTCAAGCTATGAGTGACGGGGTAGACCTTAGCTTTGTAGATTTACAAATAGCTTATAACCCAAGCTTTGAGCTAAGCCTAGACGAAGAACAAAGACGCAGATTTCGATATTTTGAACACAGCTGGGGAGTGGCAGGAGAACTGGGCTTGTTGCTACAGGCTTTAGATTATGATCGGAAGCCAAAATGGGAAATTGGCTTAGCTGCCTTTGATCTAGGGCTTAGGCAAATTTGGAACCTAGATCATCACACTGTTGACTTGGAAGCCGGGCGCTTGTCCAGAGAAGACGTGGAAGCGACTTTATTGAACCCCTCCGAATGGGTTGGAGTTCTTCATGCCGCAGGAGCGGATACAACTCAGCTTGGAACTGGGATTCAGGAATATTATTCCTGGAGGCTTGTCGCACACGCCAAGACCCAGTTAGGGAGAAGCCCTTGGTCGGTCCAACTTAGGGCTGATTACCAAAATCTTCAGCCTGTTTTGGGGCGCAGATTACGTTTGAGCGGCATGCTCTCTTTTGAGAAAAAGAACTTCGGGGTTTTTGTGCCTGTTTCCAGCCAACTGGGTTCAGAGGGGAATTTATGGCCGACATCCACTCCTCAAGTAGGCCTTCACCTACACCTTGCCAATGTATTTGTGATGGGATCTAACGATGTCGTGAGTAATCTTGTACGGACTGCAGTAAGGACAGGAGCCCAGGCCACCCATGTCTTTGTAGGGATTCAAATCTATTTGGAAAAAGACTGGGCCGGATAATTAGATCTCATTTTTCTGTTTAGATAACACCTAAATCTTTTTCAATATATACCTGTGACATTTACTTGAGCCATGATGTTTATCAATAGCCAAAAATCTTTGTGGATGATGGGGTTTCTGCTGCTAGGACTAATACCTAGCTCTTTTGCCCAGACCTATCTTAAAGGCACTTATGTGCGTAATGAAGTAGATTTTGAAGATACCGATTTGGTGATATATAACTTTAGTCGGAGAAAAGGAGCCCAGGGCAAGGTGAAAGCCAAGTACTTTGCCAAAGAAGCTAATCAGCAATTTGACGATTGGAGAAACGGCAAACGAATCCTTTTCTATTGCTCGGGGGCTTTCTCAGAAAGCTGGGACACGGACAGCCCGCCTCTCGGTATCTGCGTAGATAACGGTCGGATTGTAAACCGTAATCTTGATCAAGACATGGATGGCCTCATCATAGTCTACAATGGAGGAGCTCAAGAAGGGGGCATAGCCGTTGTAAATATTGATAAAGAAAAAGTTAGGGTGAACCAGGGCGGACAGGCCGAGTACGACCTTCGTAACTCAGACGATCGCTTTCGTTTTCTCCGTTGGGCCAGCTCACAAAGTGCTACGGTTTTTCAGACCCAACTCATGTATACGCGTTCTTATGGATTTGGCTTTTCGCCTAATATGATGACTTATGGTAACCGAGCGGAACGCCGTTTTCTAGCCATCTGTAAAAAGGGTGGGGTAGTGTACCATATTGTCATTGACTATCCTGAAAGCGACTACTTAAACCGCTCTGCAGACCGAGTGGTAAGGTATCTTAAGGAGAGCTTAGGTTATGAAATTTTTGGCTTATTCAATCTAGATACAGGTGGGAAAAACATCATGCGGGCCTATGATGGGGAAGGTCGAGAACTCGCCAGGGGCCCAAAGGATTCCCATGAGGCTACCAATCTGTTGGTGTACTATGTGGATTAAATTATGGGCATTGATTGGTCTTGCTTGCCTGTTTGGCCCCAGAGAAATATTGGCCCAGCGGCAACTCGCCAACTATTATGGGGGTCAGTACCGTGTATACGTACTGAAGCATCAAGGGATGGCCTTTAAATGTTTTGACTTTAACTTGGATGGAGCCAGAATCGAACTGGCATATTTGGGTGAGAAAGCTGGGACTCGACTAAGTGATTGGCAGAGGCGACGAGGCGAACCCCTTTGTTACCTGGCAGCAGGTTTCGCTAGAGATTATGAATCAGGCCAGCCACTAGGGGCTTCCGTAGAAAGAGGAAAGGTAATTAATCGACAGTTTGATCCAAAGATGGATGGTTTGATGTGTATTTCTTCACCAGCAAGGCGGGGGGGGAGTGACGTGGAGGTGTTGACGGCAGCACATGGTTTTAAACAAAAACAAACTGAATTGATCAGGAAGATGGTCAAAATTCGGGGCTCTCTTCTACAGACACAGCTACTCTACGCAAAAGGAACCGATCTTAAGCCGGGCCCTAAAAAGTACGGCAAAAAGGCTTCTCGTAGGTTTCTGGCCATTTGCAAAGATCAGCACGGCAATACTCATCATGTGATTCTCGATCTGGTTCAGGCTTCACACCTCAATGACGCCGCTCAAAAATCATTGGAGGCCTTAAAAAGGCAATTTGCCGAAGTAGAGTATTTATTTAACCAAGATACAGGCGCTCACAATGTGATGGCGGCTTTTGATCCCAAAGGAAAAGTCATTCATCGCGGCCCAGTGGAGCTAGTATATGCCACTCAATTGTTGATTTACTATAGGCCTTAGCCTTTGGGGTATACCTACAGACAAGGTTTCGTCTACTATTTTTGAATGAAAAGAAGTCCATCCCGATCGCCCTTACCTATTTCTTATCTTGTAGCCAGCTATTGGCTATTGATGGGGAGTATCCTTCTCACTGCATGCGATGCCTGGTTTAAATCAGAGTCGACAGAGTCCGCTATAACGATACCCGTCATCGGTGCTGAGGATAGCGCTTTTCAAGCAGTGGCCAAGGTTGATACCTTTCGAGAACGGCCCTTTTACGTATATATATTTGATCCTATTGAAGAAGGTCTTCGTCTCTATAATCCACACCCCCAAGGGGGAGTGTATGATTTTGAGAGCTTGGCCCAACGAGCCCAGCAGGAAGGCTGTTACTTGAAATTCGCCATGAATGCGGGAATGTACCGCCCTGACCAATCAGCCCAAGGCGTGTTGATTCTGGAGGGTAAGGTAGTGTCGAGACTCGATACGGCCACCAGTGGCTTTGGCAACTTCTATCTGCAGCCTAATGGCGTGTTTTTTCTCGATTCGATGGGCCGGGCAGGCTTAGCTAATACGCAGACTTTCGATTCTTTGTCTCACAGCGGGCCCATTTCCTACGCCACCCAGTCCGGACCCATGCTGGTGATAGATAGCCTTATCAATCCCCTGTTCAGTGACCCTTCACCCAATCTCCATTTTCGGAATGCTGTTGGGGTCAGAAGGGATGGAATTGTCGTATGTGCTTTGTCGCAGGTAGAAGTAACGTTTTTTGAATTAGCTTCTTTCATGCGGCAGCAGGGATGTATACAAGCTTTGTATCTAGATGGATTTGTAAGCAGGATGATTTTACCTGAGCTGGGGGTAGGAGAGTTGGATGATGGAAAACATTTAGGCCCTTTGATGGCCATATTTGAACCAATTAGTCCCAATTGATGCAGCGTACCTTTTTTAAACGGAGTCTCATCGGGAGCATCGGTTTGGTGCTAAGTATTCAACTGCTTTCAGCCCAAATCGAGGTGCCTATGATGGTGGATAGCAGCGAAATACTCGTTCCGGTAGTTGATTCCTCGGTAGTAGAGACTGAGCAGCTTCATCCGGATTTGGGAGTAGATTCGCTGGGAACGATAGTGGACTCTATCTCTCAAGCCCGAATCGCTAGCTTAGAAGCTCGCGTAGACTCCCTGACTCGAAACATTCAGGTTTGGCAACGAAAAGCTCGACGCCGACTCGAAATGGAAACCTACCTCGACTCTTTTCGAAACCATGCCTTTTACACCTGTGCAGTAGATCCACAGAAAATGGATATTCGTTTGTTTAACGAAAAAACAAGAAGGCGAGGAGTACACAGTTTTAGGTCTATCGCTGCTTTGGCGGAAAAGGAAGACGCTGAACTAATATTTGCGATGAACGCTGGCATGTTTGAGCCAGATCGCCATGCGAAAGGGTTGTTGATTGTTGGCGGGAAGGTTCAACAGGAACTGGACACCCTGCGTAGGGGGTACGGCAACTTTTATATGCAACCCAATGGGGTTTTTGGGATAGATACTTCAGGGCAAGCTTACGTATTAACTACCCAGGCGTATCAAGCACTGGCCGATTCCCTGGCTCTTAATTGGGCCACACAATCTGGCCCTATGATGGTTGTAAATGGGCAGATCAACCCTTTATTCAACGACGGCTCACCTAATCGGCATATTCGCAATGCCGTTGGCGTTACTGCCAACAATGAACTGATATTTGCCATTTCAGCTCAGCGAGTTACTTTCTATGAACTCTCTTCATTCATGATCAACCAAGGTTGTGAACATGTGCTTTACCTAGATGGGGCCATTAGTCAAGCCTACTTTCCTGAACTTGGGTTGGATCGTTTGGAGGCAGGAGATCGTTTAGGTCCTATCATCGCTATTACTCAAAAAACAGGTTCTCCATGATTCGGTATGTGTTAGGTATAACTGTGTTTATAGGGTTCATGGGGATGGGCATCAAGACCTGGGCGCAGACATGTGAGCAGCTAAAGGCTGACGCAGCCAGAGCCCTCAAGGAAAGAGACCAAGCACAAATGGTCAATGAAGATTTGCACAAAGAGCTGGCGCTTAGAGTGGGAAAAGCTCGACGCATGTCCCTTCCCCTGCCCAACGGGGTCCTGGCCAAGGTTGCTGTGCTTGATCCAAAGCAAACCAGTTATCACGATGAACAAGGTCGATGTAGCTTTGGCAGCTCTTCTTGGGGTACCATTAAGGATCTGAGAGAATACAAAAGAGACTCCCTTGACTATGAGAATGGAATTATTTTGGGTCGCATTCAAATGTTACAGGCCGCCATGGATGATGCTGAGGTAGCATTGTTAGCGCAGCAAGACGAAATTACTAGCCAACCTAGCACCCTAAGCCAGCCGCGCAGCATCTCCGCCCGGCGCCAACTTTTTCAGGAGAAAGCTTATGCCTATTGCCTTTTTGACCCTTTGTTGGCTGAGGTGAGGATTGCCCCCATGGGCAGCAGAGGGACAAAAGATGGTTTTGATCAGTTAGATGAGCGAGTAAGAAGGGATGGGAAAAATATGATTTTGGCCATGAATGCGGGGATGTATGAAGCTGACAAGTCCCCGGTGGGGTTGTTGATTCAACAGGGAAGGATAAAAGCCCAACTCAATCAGCGGGAAGGAAGAGGCAACTTTTACATGCAGCCAAACGGGGTTTTCGGCATCCTTAATGATGGCCGGGCTTTTGTGCTGCGTACGCAGACCTTTGCTTCCCGAAACATCCCACCTCAAGAAATCCAATTGGCTACTCAATCTGGTCCTGTCATGCTGTTGAATGGGAAGGTCAATCCAAAATTCACCAAAGGTTCCTCCAACTTGCATTTTCGCAACGCCGTGGGGGTGCGGAACGATGGGCAAGTAGTATTTGCGATCTCTGAACAGCGGGTCAACTTCTTTGAGTTTTCAGAATTCTTGCTTAGTCTGGGCTGTGTCCATGCACTTTATTTGGATGGGGTAGTGAGTCGCATGTATCTGCCTGCCCTAAATCGTAAGCAAGACCTTTACGACAGTCAGCACCTTGGACCCGTCCTTTACATTGTAGAATAATAAAATGGATAGATCATGAAGCGTGTCATTCCTCTCCTCTGTTTTATGGGACTAAGTGCCCTAGCTTTTGGGCAGAACAGTAATTCAGACTGGGTTTACTTTTCTCTGGAGCATCAAATTGAGCTAGGGCCAGATCAATCCTTGAATCTGCTCAAAGATGCCTCTCTGGCTATACCTCTGCAGGATGGGGCAGAAGTAAAATTGATCCCACCAGACATGGCCATGATTCCCCAGGAGCGCATCTTGCGCTTTGAGTTGGATACCATAACCAATCCTAATGGTCCTTCGAGTATCCTCTCTACCTGTTGGCTTGATACCCTGTACATCGATAAGGATATTTTTCTGACAGATATCCCCGTTCAGATCTCCTATTTTGAAGACGGGACCTATGAGGGGACATCTGGTTTTGGCCAGGATCTATTGCTCGAGATCGGGGAGTGGGAGATAAGTGCAGACCAGCATTCATTGACCTTTAATCAGGTGTCGCTAGCCAATCAGACTCCTCTTTTTCGTTTAGAGAAACTACGTCAAATGAACCCTGGAGCATACTTTCCATTCCAAATAGATGACATAGAGGAAATTCGATTAATTCGAGCTAGTTCAAGTTCAGATGTTGACCAAAGAATATTTTTGCTGGAAAACCTGCTTTCGACCCAGCCACTGTTTTGTAAACAACCTTCTACGGATCCCCAATTGCCTCCCGCCTCTGCTTTGGCCCGCATCCAAGCTCCAGTTACGGTTCGATATTTTGAACCCTTTCATGCCGAGCGTGCTTCTGCTCTTGGGGAAGGAGTCGCCTATCTACTTGGCCTCCAACCTACAGAGGTGGTCATTGAGGATATGCTACCTAGCTACCAAGGCCAGGTACCTGTTCAAAACTATCTGGAAGTGTGGGTCAAATGAATCACTGTATGAAATTGCTCCCCCTAGGTTCCCTTTTGTTCGGATTGGCCTTGATGGTCACCGGGACATGTTATGCACAAGCTTGTCCAACGGCATCTGCTCTTCCACGACTGAGTTTCCAAGCCTTAGATGAGTTAGACTTGAGCGCTTGTGATGCCCATCAACTAATTCTGCTGATGGGGGCCGCCCAATCTATGATCGAGGATACCTTAGAAGACAACCAGATCCGGGCAGATATCAGTTTTAGTAAGGTTGCTGATGAGTTACAAATCCGGGGAAAAGAAGAGGACTTTGATCCCGAATCCCCTCCTGTTGCGTTTTTACTCCAAGAACTGGAAAAGCAGCAATATTTCCTGGCCCTCAATCAACCTTCAGATTGGGCTAAACTTTGGCATTATTTACAAGAAGGGCGCTATGGCTATGTTGCGAAAAGATTTGTAGACCGGGGGTTACTCCCTTGGCTAGTGGTAGGCATGATAGGACTTGGGCTGAGTCTGTTTTGGTTTTTACGAAAGCGAAAACTCAAGTCCAGTACTGGGTAAGTCCAAGGTATGCCCATTCCCGTTATTTCCCTTCACCTAACCATTCAAAGACATGGATCTCAAACCGTGCTACATTTACGTTCTCAGCTTACTTACCTGGGTGGGAGTCACTGTAAGTCCAGGATATGCCCAATCTCCGGTCCTACATTTGAAAATGGATAAAGAATCTAAACCGGGGATTTCAGATCAAAGCGGATATACAAACGATGCCCGCATGATCGGTGGGGTAAGCTTTATCCCCGATCGCTTTGGCAATGAGTGTCGAGCGGTTCGATTTGATGGGACCGGGTACATCACCGTACCTCACGATAAAAGCCTCAACCTTTCGGCCAATTTTACGGTCAGTGCCTGGGCTCAAATCCCATATGGACTCAAGTTACAAGGCCTACAATGGCTAACCCTTGTTTGTAAGGGGGAACATCCAGAGGAAACACCGGTGTCACCTGCTTTTCGAGCTCAGCTGACCAGTGCTACTACTTCGGTCAACACCGTATCTACTCGAACCATCGGTAACATCCGTCAATCCTTCCCTACCGATCGGTGGTTTCATGTAGCTGTGGTATACAACGGAAAGGAAGTAACCATCTACTTAGACGGACAAGAGATGCGGCGTTATCCTCTACATGATCCCATTTACACCAACCGCGAGCCATTAAATATCGGGAGAGATATTCCAGGGAACACTGAGTATTACCAAGGGGACATGGATGATTTGCGCTTGTTCCCTAAAGCTTTGAGCGCCTATGAGGTGAAAAAACTGTACAAGGATGAGAGCGATAAAGGATTAGGGAGCGCATGTCCCTTGCCGCCGCCTGTAGCATCGGCTAACCCCAATCCACCGACACCCACTCCGCAACCTAGCCGGGGACAACCTGATTTGCCACCGTGGCAACAGATGCGTCCCCGCCCTTCAGATCCACCCCCTACGCCTAACACGCCTAACCCTCCCGTCAACCACCCACCTGCTACTGATCCCAATCCGGTACAAGCTTCGCCTCCGGTGGTGGCCCAGACAGGACCCCGCCCATTGTCGACTCCCCCCGTGTCTGTTGAAGTTGATCCAAGACCAGAACCAGAGCCTGTACCCGCCCCGGTGGATGAAGACCCCTTGCCCGTAGATCCGCAACCCCAAGAACCCCTAGAAGAGGTTCCCGTGGAGGATGTATTTGGGCCTGATACCTTTCCTAATGATCCTGCCGAGCCAGAGGAAATGGATCCATTTCCAGTCGAGGAAGAGACCAGCCCCACTCCGAACGAGGAGACTCCCCCTTATGACTTTTCGGCTTATGTTCCTAATAATTTGACTCTTGTATTAGATGTCTCAGGTTCCATGAACCAAGAGGATAAGCTGCCGTTGTTGAAAAATGCCTTTTTGCAAATGCTTCCCTATATGCGTACCGAAGACAAGATCTCCGTGATTACCTACGCAGGGGGAGTAGACCTAGTATTGGAAGGGATTCCAGCCACTGATTTCAATAAAATTGAAAAAGCCATTGAAAAGCTGGCTTCTTCGGGTAGTACCAAAGGTCGTAGGGCGGTAAATGTGGCCCACCGGGTAGCCCGCAAGCATTTTATTCGAGGGGGCAATAACCGGGTAATTTTAGCGACTGATGGCAGTTTTGACCTCACAGATTTATATCCCATTGCAGAAGAAATGGTGGATGATGGCATTACTCTATCCGTATTTTCTTTTGGGGAACCAGACCGCTTTAGAGAGTCCCATTTAGACGAGGTCGCACTCCGTGGAAAAGGGAATCACGCCAAGATCAAGGCTGAAAATGTAAATGAAGCACTTTTGCAGGAGACTCAGGTGAGGCGATAGGTGACTTTTGGCAAAACGAGAAACCACCGTGGGATTTTCCCTTTACAAAGGGGAGACACGGTGGTTTGATTTGTTATAGAGTAAGTACGTGAGAAGTTACTCTCTAAAAGATTACCGCCCTTTCGGAGTCAACTCCACAATCGGCACAATCATTTCCTCCATGCTGATACCTCCATGCTGGAAAGTATCTCTGTAGTAATTGACGTAGTAGTTGTAATTATTAGGGTAAGCGAAAAAGTAGTCCTCCATCGTGAAAACGTAGCTGGAACTGACGTTGCTTTTCGGAAGTAGGGCTTCCTCTGGGCGCCGCACGGTGAATACGTGCTTAGCTTTTTCGTCGTAGTTGAGGTTCTTACCCTGCTTATACCGTAGGTTGGTGGTGGTGTTTCTATCCCCTATGATCTTGGTTGGCCGTTTAACTCGTACTGTACCATGATCGGTGGTAAGGATGATTTTTACGTTTCGGGTGGCCAAGGTTTTAAGGGTGCGTAGAAAGGGAGAAAATTCTAACCAACTACGTGAAATCGAGCGATAAGCAGCCTCATTAGGAGCCAATTCTCTTATGATGTTCATCTCAGTTCGCGAGTGCGAAAGTAGGTCAATGAAGTTGAAAACAATGGCATTGAACTCATTGTTGACCAGGTTCAACGCATTGTCTGCCAGGGATTTGCCTTCGTCATTGGTGATGACCTTGTGGTAGCTCCATTTAAGATTCATCCGATGGCGCTTCAGCATTTCACCTAGGAAAAACTCCTCTGACATATTTTTCCCACCCTCCTCATCGTCGTTTTTCCAATGTTGTGGGTAGCGCTTACTTATTTCAAGGGGCATCAAGCCGGAAAAAATGGCATTGCGGGCATATTGAGTAGCCGTAGGAAGAATCCCTGTATAGGTTTTTTCAGAATTGATGTAAAATAACTCGCTGATGATCGGCTCAAAGGCCTTCCATTGGTCGTAGCGGAGGCAATCTACCAGGATGAAAAAGACGCTGTCATATCCCTCACCTACATGGGGAAAGGCTGTTTGGGGAATCACATCAGGGGAGAGCATGGGCCGCTGAGAAAGGTCTTTGGTGTTGACCCAGTCTAGGTACTCGCGAGCTACAAAGCGGCCATAGTTATTGTTGGCTTCCGAAAGTTGATTGGCCAAGACTTCCTCCATGCTGCTGTCTTCATTCTCTTCCATCTTGGCTTCCCAGAACATCAGCTTTTTATAGATGTCCATCCAGTCTTCCACTCCATTGTCCTCAAAGAACTGCATGGCTATGTTGCGGAAGTCTTGTTGATAGCCTGCATTGACCTTGGCAGTCACCAGCTTTTTGTTCTCCAATACTTTTTTCAACGCCAACAAAATCTGGGTGGGCTTGACTGGTTTGATAAGATAATCAGTAATCTGAGCCCCAAGTGCATCCTCCATGATGTGCTCTTCCTCAGACTTCGTAACCATAATAACGGGCGTACTTGGGCGAATCTGCTGGATTTCTCCCAGTACGGTGAGGCCGTCCATACCTGGCATTTGTTCATCCAAAAAAACCACGTCATAGCTGTCCTCTCGAATCATGTCCAAGGCGTCAATGCCATTACTGGCGGAGGATACATCGAAGTTTTTGCCTTCTAAGTATCGGAGGTGAGCTTTCAGTAGGTCTATTTCGTCGTCTACCCAAAGGATGCGAGCATTTGCCATGTAGTGGATGTTGGATTGATTAAAGGATATTTGGGCTAAGATTTAACCCCATTTTCTGAGGCTGTGTGTTAAGGTACGACTTTCTGTACCAGTCCGTTGGATGGCAGCCATCTGTTATGATAGTTTTAACAGGGGATCGGGTCATCTTCGGACTAAACGGGTAAACTTACTGCCTCGATTGGTAGAGACTTGTAAGGTATAAACTCCTTTACTTAGGCCGCTAAGGTCTAGAACAGACTCTACTTGGATCTGAGGTGTGAAATTTTGGCGATGTACAGGCCTTCCTAGCCCATCCCAAACAGTCCAAGTCATGGGCAAAGCTTGTGATTGCCTTAGCTCCACCTTGAAAAGGCCTTCACTGGGATTGGGTGATACCCTAAAAAGCTCAATGCCCAAATCTTCACCTAAGCCGGCGACTACTAAGGAGTCTTGAGCGATACACCCTGCAGAATCAGTAACCGTTACCTGATAGGACCCATCTGCAGGAGTATCCAGGGTGGCACTGGTTTCTCCACTGCTCCAGAGGTAAGTAAAGGGTGGGAGCCCTCCAATGACCTGAGCTTCATAACTGTCTGCACTAATGGATTGGATACTGACGGCCAATCCAGAGCTCGCGGCTACGGATATGGTATCTGAACGGGTATTGCCACATCCATCACTCACTTCTAAGCGGTACTGGTTTAATCCGGAACCAAGAATGGGTAAGCGAGAAGTCGCGTTTAAAGAATCTGAAACCGGATCGCCTGCTAAGGTAGACCATGCATAGCCAAAGGTGTTTCGGCTGGTACGGATACCCAAAGCGGCAATGCTCGTGGTCAGGCTGTCATATCCCGGCAAAGGATAAGAGAGCCCTTGAGAGGTATCAAAATAGACAAAGGTGGACCTTCCGCTGAGCCCATCGATTACACCGAAATACAATCGCCCCGTACTAGGATCCACATCGGCATCCGCAATGATGTCCCCCGGAAAGATGCTGGGAGTCCCTAAGATGACGCTGCTACCATCCGACGGATTGACCGAACTGATGGTATTGTTTTCGGTGTCATAAACGTATAGGGTTCCGCTGGTATCCGAAGCCAACCATAGAGGACGTGTATCCAATCCAGTTAGGAGGGTAGTGGTCTGAGCAGTTAGGTCGACTTCGTAGAGGTTAGCCGAACTAGAGAAAAAGGACTCAACTCCAGTGATAAGGACTCTTTCATTTTTATCATCGTAGGTCAATCCAGTCACGATTTCCCCCGCGTTTGGTGTAAGGGTAAACAGCCGGGTAGTGTCCCCTGATTGCCTTTCAATTCGGTACAAACCATTACCCTGAGACTCTACCGCTAAGAAGTAGCCCAACCTGGTAGGAAAATCGCCAGCCGTAAATTCCAGTTGAGCTGGGAGAGTAGTTAAAAGGGTATCGTAAGGGCCATCTAAAACGGTGCTTCTTAACACATCCGTACCATTGTCTCCAGCCATCAAAAACATGGCTCTACGCTGAGGATTAAAAGCTCCTCCAGAGATGTTTAGATCTTCACCTAGGATGATGGTGTCCGGATCACAGGCCAAAATGTCTGGACCTAAATCTACCTGGAGGTCAGGCACACTGTCAAGAGTTATACTGATGCTGAGTGTGGTATCACAAGCATCCGTGGCGTTTAGGGTATAGGTTCCAGCTGATAAACTGCCCCGATAGAGGACATTAGAACTATCTTCCCAAATAAAATTGTAAGGAGGAGCCCCTTGAGAGAGGTGAGCACTGATCAAGCCATTATTGGCATTTCCACAGGCTGGATCCACCGTGAAAAGATCCACATTTAAAGGAGCACCGGCAGGGATCTCAGTCAAACTGATGCCAAAATCGCCCTCTTCACCATCCCAGCCATCCACTACGATATAGTAGGTTTGGCCTGGGGTCAAACAGGTAAGCTCAAGATAGGAGGCAAATAGATCATTCGCATCACAGCCATTTGGCAAGTCGTCATTTGCTCCTACCAGCTCAAAGGTAGATAGAGGGAGGCAAGCATTGGCTTCATACACAGCAACCTGGGTATCGAAGTTGGTGCTCCCAGGCGCATCCTCATTACACAAATCGATAGATAAGGCCGAGGTGGCTGGAGCGACAAACGTAAACCAGACGCTGTTCTGAAATTCATTCTCATCCCAGGAGTAGCCATCGATTCCACTTCCTGCCGGAGGTGCCATCAGGCTATCACTCTCTCCTACCGACACGGTAGCCAGCTCATTGCTAAATAGTCTGACTTGACCATCCACTGGTAGGGGGATAGCGTCACATACCAAGTCGTTGCTAGGACCTGGGGTGCCATCTATGATCTCCACACAGAAAGATCCTTGGGTATTCTGCCAGCCAGAGACCTGCACATAATAGGTCTCTCCTGCGGTAAGGCCTGTCGCTGTCAAGGTAGAGAGAAAATTTAAATTATTGGGATCTACGTCCTGGTTACACCCTAACTCAACAAGGCTCGCTGGCTGGGTGCAATCTCCACCCGTGAGGCTATAGAGGGCGAGCTCTGTATCTCCATTACTACCGGTGGTAGCCACGTCCGTTGAGACGGTTACTTCTCCACTGGGAGGAGCTACGAAACTATACCAAACAGAGTTGGCTGCACCAATGAAGCAACTAGCAGTAGGCTCTCCTAATTCAGAACTAGCTAAACTATTGTCTCCATTTAAGACTCCGTTACATGAGGCGCCAAGGATCAGGGGAGTGGCATTGCATAGGTCGTCATTGCTAGGGGGAGACACTGAGTCTACCGTGATACAAAAATCTCCTACTGCACTCAAAAATCCACTGACTTGTATATAGTAAACCTGACCTGGGGCCACCAACTGGTTGATGAGAGCGGCGTTTCCTGGTAAGACTCCACTAGCTGCATCACTGTTGCAAGTGATAAAGGTTATGCTATTAAAGTCATTGCAGTTGGGAGAGGTAAGTTGGTAGAGTCCCAGTTCTGAATTGGTAAGCGTAGCACCTGCACTATCTAAGTTTGTATGAATGTTTACGACCCCAGCTTGGGGGGCTACGAAAGAGAACCAGACTGAATTCAAGCCTCCTTCGAAGCAGGGTGGGGTAGGCTCGTCACAGGCCTGCGTGGCAAATAGGTTGCTCCCGTTCGGTATGCCATTACAAGTAGCTCCAACAGTGAGGGGAAGCGCACTGCAGAGTTCGTCGTTGGCAGGGGCAATGATGACTCCTGGGTCGGTAATTTCTAAACAAAAGCTTCCTCCATTTCCCGATGGAGGGTTACCCCTGGCAACCTGTACGTAGTACGTTTCTCCAGGATTAACTTTTGCCCCTTTAATGCTAGCCCCCTCTACCCCATTGTCGCTGGCGCAAATAATTTCACACAAAAGACTTGGGTTAGTGCATGCACCTGGGAAAGTAGGTAACTCATATAGGGCAATCGTCGAAGCATTGTTACTGCCCCCAACCGCAACATCCGTACTGATATCAATGAACCCCGAAGGAGGAGCGACGAACTGGAACCAAACCGTATTGACCAAACCCGAGGTGCAGTCAGGAATGGGTTCTCCCGGCTGGTTGGTGGCAGAGGTGTTGTTTCCATTTGGCATACCCACGCAGGACGCACCTACCGTCAAAAATTGGGCATCACATAGATTGTCGTTGGCAGGTGTAATCA
>CAZFPQ010000038.1:0-35978 GCA_964521065.1 uncultured Bacteroidia bacterium
AGAGTAGGTCGATGCCAACCTTTTCAGAAGCCCTGCACCCAGTGTAGGGCTTTTTCCTTTGGGTATAATGACATTTCAAAAATAGTCGATAGCCCAATCCTGGGTAGTGGGGCATGAGAAAGTGGCAAACTGGGTTCTTGATACAGTATGAGGTATGCGGTGGCAATTATTCAATCTTATCACCATAGCTCCGTGGACCATACCTCGATTTCTTTTGTCCAAGGGCTTAAAATGGATATCCAATTGCCAGACTTGGATTCAAGCGAATTTGCCTAAATATAGGTTCACCGCGCTGAAAGACCCATCCTCCCAAAGCAGGACTGTAAAGTTGTTGTCCGAGGTCAATCCGAATAATTAGGAAACTAGCGTCAAAACGAAACCCGATCCCTGCATCCCAACCCAATTGGAAATTATCCAGTGACAGAGCCGCAGGGCTACTAAAGTCCTCTGGGACACTATTACTGTCAAATCCGGCCAGCCATTCTGTGGTAGATCGATTTAACCATACGTTTCCGAGATCAGTAAAGAAGGCGAGCTCTAAATACAAAGCAGGAAGGACATCAATTCGATACTCGGCGTTGAGCTCAAGTAAGTATTCTCCCCCCGGAGCAGAAAGACTTGAGAGCACAATGCTATCAAGTGGGGCTTGAAATACGCCTAAGCTGTCTTGAAAACTAAGGGATTGCCCTCCTAAATCTTGACTGTACCGTACCCGGCCAGGCCCTAATGTATTCGATTGCCAACCTCTCATGCCATTGATTCCTCCAGTGAAGAAACGAGCTTCACGAGGTACAATACGGCTAGATCCTAGCGCAATAGAAGCACCAATAGCCCCTCTAAGGATGAGTTCTGACCCTTTACCCGTGGGAAAAAACAGCTTTCCTTCAAATGAACCTCGTGCAAATTGGCCGTAGATTCTATTGAAAATCTGGTTATCATCTGCTTCATTTTCTATCAGGTTTTCCAGCAGGAACAAAGAGTTTCCTCCCCACTCAATCCCTACTTGCATAAAACTACTAGGGCGGTCTCGAAAGGCTTGATAGTTTTGATGGGTAAAACCTAGTTGCATTCGACTGCTAAAGCGTGGCAAGAAGTCTTGATAAAGACCGGGAGGGAGGCTTACCACTTCTACTTCCAGTGGGGTCAATAGGGTCTGATTGTCAATTTGAATCACTTCCCCAGGACTCACAGACTGAAATTGATCTAACTCGATATTTAGAGATGGGGTGATCAGGGTAAGGGAAATGGGGGTGAAGCGGGTAAATTCCACAGCCTTTTTCTCAGCAATGGCGTAAGGTTGGCGATGGTTCCTCCATTGATAGGCCAACTGAACTCCAGGAGCTACCTGAGTTAATTGGCCGAAATTCTCCAAGTTGAAACTTCCTTCTAGGGTGGTATTAGGCTTGTACCCAATCAAGTCGCTGGTCATTTTTGCAGGTAGGACCCACTCGATGAGATTGGTAAACAAGAATCTTGGGAAATTGACCCTGGCACTGGCACCAAATTGATAAAAAAGTGGATTGTTGCTATTTGATCCTACCTGCGAGGGAGCTTCAATTTGGTTATTAGGGGGCAAAAGGCCAACGCTGCCAGATAGGGTAAGCTCAAAGAGTTCTGATCTCTTAAAGGCATTCCTGTCTCTAAAGGCTAGGTTAGCACCCAGACTTGGTAAGAAGGTTGCATTTTGTACCGTGAGGTCACGGGTAAATGCCTCTGCCCCCCACTTTATCCTAAACTGAGGAGCCAGATTTACATCAATGATCGCCTCGGCTTGCTCATAGCCCGTTTCGCGGACATTGATCAAAATGTATTGAACCATCCCCAGGGCTTGGAGGTTGTTTTGTGTCTGTTCCACTGTTTTTAGCCGATAATAATCTCCTTGGGGCGAAATCTTAATTCTTTCCGCAATAAAATTGTAATTGAGCCGATGGGCATAGTCAGATGGAACAGAGAAACTCGGAAACAGATTGTCCGCTAGCTTCTTAGAAGACAACCCAAGTGAATCTCTCACTGATTCCTGGGATTGATTACTTTCCAAGATTAATCTTTGACCTACTTTTGCTGAGCTTGATGGGGCGTTTACCCTAACCTGAACATCTTTTAGACGAAACCGTGTTGGGCTTTCTGTAATTTCTATTTGAATCGCCAATCCCCGTTGAGTAGGAAAAAAACCACTACTATCAGGTAGATTGCGGGTTAAGTTGCTATCTACTTTGAATTGAACCATAGAGGAAGAGAACTCCATGAAACCATGGTTATTCAAAAGGTCGGCAGCCCAATTTCGTTCTTGGTCAAATAGGCGATGCTCATACCTTATTCCCCGTTGAATAGGGGCATAGCGATGTTGAGACAGGTATAACTCTTTGATGACCTGGGTGTACTGGTTTTGCTCTAGAAAAGCAAAGCTGATAGAATCAATCAGGTACTCTGGCCCAAGCTCGATGTCGAAGCGGACTTTGGCTTTTTGCTGTCTTGGGCGGAAAAGCTTTCTACTGGTATCAATTCGATATGAAATCTGGGGATGGAAGAACCCATGAGCGAATAGGGCCTTCCTAAGGCTTTCTATGTCTTGATCTAGCAAGGCTGTATCTAGTAAAACGGGGGGTTCACCCCAGCGGTACTTTAGTAGATGATAAAAGCGACCTGCCAGGTCCTGAGGAGGACTTTCGGCCTTCACAGGTTCCTTTTTTCCACGTAGCCTTTTTTCTAAAGTCCGGCCTAAGTTATAGACATGTAGGCTAGTTTTGGGGACCAACATACGCCGGTTTGCTTCGGTGCGGAGAGCTTGGTAAAGGAATCCCTCATCTACTTGTCCCTTTTCCTGTATCTTTATGCTGGGATCACTTTTCAAAAGCACTTGAGGACTCCTCACATGTCGTGTGGCATTGCATCCCAGCAACATGCTCATGGCCCAGATGAGTGTCAGTGAGTAAACAAGATATTTAGCTTGATTTATCAACATGGAGTTAGCAGGACTATCCAAATCAAAATTAAAACTTTATTCTTCCCTTTCTCTTAAAAAGTATCGATATAAATTAGGTCAATTTATCGTTGAGGGGCATAAAATGGTGACTGAGGCGGTGAGGAGTGGCTGGGAAGTCGAAGCACTGCTCCTTTTAGAAGGCACCGATCCAGTAGGTTGGGAACCAAACGGGAGGCCAGTTTATAGTGTCAGTGCGGGACAACTGCGTCAGCTAAGCCAGCAGAAAAGCCCGGAGGGAGCATTAGCTGTGGTAAATTTCCCTTTTTTAGGTCAAAAGTCGGTGGACTTGATCGAGCATTGGCCTACTGGTCCAGGCTTTATTCTGGAGGACATTCAAGATCCCGGGAACCTAGGAACTCTGGTCCGGACGGCAGATTGGTTTGGTTTCAAACACATCATCTGCAGCAAAGGGACGGTCGATGCATTTAATCCCAAGGCGCTACGTAGCTCCATGGGGAGCATTTTTAGGGTAAAGATCCATTATGTAGAAGCATGGCTACCCCTTATTGAGGCCATGGGAGATCATATTTGGGTAGCGGATCTAAGAGGAGAGCCCTTACAATCCGCAGAGCTAGGGAAGCAGGATTATATCTTAATTGGAAACGAAGCAAAGGGTATTTCTAGCATGATATCCGATTTGCCAGGACTTAAGCGTTTACATATACCAGGGGCGGGTGGAGCCGAATCCCTTAATGCAGCAATATCGGCTGGAATAATGGGCTGGCAGTTGTTTTGCAGGGGTAAATTGTAATGTTTTGACAAAAGGGTATATTGGATTTTTCTCATCTAAAAGGTTGTTTTTTGGTGCTTCAGGATACCTTTTTCTACCAATGGCTCGACTTTAATAACTTTTCGAACCCTGATAAAGGTGGGTTCTGGCTGCTGCTCCTTGCTGTAGCCGTGGCTATTCTTTTGATAATAGTTGGGGTGGGGCGTTTTCGCCGTTACCGTATTAGGACCTTGCTGTCGGGTGATTTTCCCAAAAACTGGATCAAAAGAGCGATCAGTCGATATCATCCCATTCACGCACGAGGTCACCAGAATCCCTTGGTGGCGATTCTCCTTTCAAAATTACTGGTAAAAAATAACCCTGAATACCGACGTTTTCTAATCCTGGGAACAGCTGCCTCTGGTAAGACAAGCTTACTTATTAGGATTTATTACAGTTATCGGATTCGATTGGGCAGAAAACCTTGGCGAATAGAACTGATTTCAATGTCCTCGCCAGACGCACTTCTCAGGGTCGCCAAGACTCCTAAGCGAGAGGAAGTTGCCTTATTGATCGACGGCCTAGAAGACGACCCCGTGTTCAATGATTTTCCCAAACGAAGATTGGATGAAATTATTGAGGCTACGGAGGGATTTGCCAAAGTGGTAATTACATGTGATGAGAATCTATGGCCAGGCTCTAAGGAGTTGATTGCAAAAGGGGAAGCCTTGAGATATGTGGGAGAAGAGACCTCTGCCTTGTTTGCTTTTTATGAATTAGTAAAGCCAAGCGTGAAGGAAAAAGAACCTGTGGGACCTCTTGACCTTTATTGGTTGGCCGGTATACAGTCTCCCGCAGGAACCAATAGAAACCTGGGGCCAGATCATTTGCCAAGCGAACAAATGAGCCGTCTATTGGGAAGAGGGGGAGAAGATCCCCCCGGTCAATTACCTGAATTGCGAGTTAGGCAATTTTGGTGGAAGCTGGCAAAGGCCATGCAACTACGTGCACGGCAAGGCATGGGAATGAATGTGCCAGCCTTTCAACTCGAGGAGCTGAGAGGTCGTTTTGCTCCAGACTGGGATACAAAGCGTCTGTGCGGAAACTTGCTGTGGCAGGATAAGGTTGGGAGGTATCGATTTGTACATACCAATATCGCAGCCTATTTCAGGGCTGATGGGCAATACCAAGAAAAGTCAATTCCTGACCATAATACTTGGCGACACATCCCTAAAGGAGCATTCTATTACCAGTCCATGCAATGGGCACGCATCCTAAGGAGTCAACAGGGCCGTGATTGGTACTTTCGTACGGAACTTGACCGGGAAAGACAGTCCTTGGCCTCCCTAAAGGGAAGTAAGGTCTTGTTAATCAAACGCTTATACTTGCCAGCTGAGGCTATTGGGCTTTTGCCTACCTTCTTGCCTCAAATGCAGTCACTTAAGGGGCTCTACCTAGAAGGGGTCAATAGGACCCAGTTACCCGTTGAATGGCTGGAAGCGCTCCCAAATCCAGATGTGCAGATTTATTTCACTAAAAAGCAGGTAGTCCAAAAGGTATACAGGTTTCAGACCTTGGATGGGGAAATAGATCAGCCACACTTGCCTGAAATCAAGCTCCAAGCTAGGGATTTGTCTTTGGTCGATCTGAGGGAACAGCCTTCACCTCTTGCACCTATCTACAACCCCAGGGGCCACCATAGAGGTGATAAGAGTCTGCTGCACCTGTTTCATTTAGATCCAAAAAATTGGTTGGCTAAGGAGGAGGTTCAACTTGGAGTGGGGTGGGTTATCGACGAGCCTTTGAGTGTGGCTGAGTGGGGACTGTTTAATCGATTCCGTGCTTTCAAGCTGAATGACGGAAGCGTCAATCTGCTTTTTGAGCAGACCATCATTTCAACCCTCATTTCTCAAGAAGTGGGGCAGGTTGTCAAGATGTTGTTAGCAGCCTTGGGGCCAGATGATGAGCGTTTGGGGCCTTTTGGCCCAGATGACCATGGGCAGCTGGAGGATGGACACTGGATGGGACGTAAATGGCTTTGGAAAGCGAATGACCGATATGCATATCCGGTTCATCTTTTTGCTGATAAACCTGGCCTCGCCAATCTCTACATATGGGGAGTAGAAGTGACATGAAAAAACAGCCTGCTGGGAACCAGAGGCTGCTCTTCTTAATCTTCTTATTCTGTAATAAGCTTAAGAATTTACTCTTCCCATCTGGCGGAAAGACTTTCTCCTATCGCTGATTCTTTGTTGTCAAACTCGTTGGAATGACGGCTATTTGAGGCGTATTCCTCTTCTAGCTCGTCCCTACGGCGATCGAACTCGTCGTAATCATAGTCGGGCATAAGCTCGGTTTTGACATGGTCGACAGTTTTGTTCAACGAAGCAATGAACTTGTTAAAATCTTCCTTATATAGAAAGATTTTGTGCTTGTCGTAGCCCCGTCCATTGAAACGACGCTTGCTTTCGGTGATGGTGATGTAGTAATCGTTGGAACGAGTGGACCTCACGTCGAAGAAGTAGGTGCGCTTTCCAGCCCTGATTTTTTCAGAATATACCTCATCTCGGTCTCTGTCGTAATCGCGTTCTCTTTCTCTCCCGTGCATAATCGAGTGGTTTTCTGAGGGTATTTGTAATGTAAGCGCTCAAAAATATAAATAATTACCAAACAGCACAACGAATGCTATATTAAGTATGTATTTTCTTTCATCTTTGACCTGACTTCTACGAATTCCCCGATAAATCTATCCCGGATTCTTCCATCTTTTTCTTCTCCCTTTCCTCCATCTCCCTCTGGCGCTCCAAGATCAGTTTTTCTTTTTTTCGGATGAACTTAGTGGCTTGGCGGTCTAAATCCTTCCTTTTCTCAATTTGTTCTATTTCTTTAACTAACTCCATATCGCCAGATAGACTCGCCCAGCGTTTGAGTTCTGCTAACCTAGCGCGTAGGATCTTTTCCTGATTCTCACCAGACTCTCGCAATTGTTTTCGGGTCAAGCGTTCCGCTACTGCTACGTTCTTCTTCCAGACAAAGCGTCCGCCTCGCTTATATTCGAGGGCGTCATAAGATCCATCTGGCCCCATTTCCCAGATCTCTTGCAGCTTTTGGTCTCCTAATTTTGGTGTGCCCAAGTGGTCATAGACAATCATCTTCTTTCTACTCCAAGGAAAGAGGCCAGCCTCGACGAAACTATAGTTCAACGTAAATGGAGCATACTCTGAATACCGGAATAAAGCACGGTATTTTGGCACCAACTGATCAAAATAGAATACGTTTGCCCCAAAGACTGCTTTGCTACTATCGCGTGGGTCGAAACTCAAGACATCTACGAATTTAAGGTTTGACCGATTGTCTAATCCATTCCATCCCAGCAAGACATACATGTCCTGTTTGACTTGCTTAAAGGTTCCATTGCTTTTGGGCTGAGAGGGATCAGGATACTTGAAGGTGTATTTGGGGATTTTATTTTGCTGATACTTGTGAGGGTAATATAGGCCTCCAAGCCACTGGGTATGGTCTAATACCATGTTCTCTACACCACGAGGAATCTCGGGCATTTCAATTAGAGGAATGACGAGGTAGTGAGTCTTGCCTTGCTTGGATAGATACTTCCGTTGGATAAACCCAAAATAGTAATGAACAGCAGGACCATATCGCAACTCTGCACTTTTTTGGTCCATTATCTGCCAAGTGAAGATCTTAAAGCTTTGATCTTCAGCTTCAAGTATGGAAATACTTTGTAAGGAGTCCCATGGGTAGGCATAGCTCTCTGGCCTCCTTAGAGTCTGACTCAGTAAGCTGGCAAACTCCTTATTCAAGGCTAATTTAAGTTCAAAGGACTCATGATAGAGTAGATCGTAGGCCAAGGATTTCAATTGAACCTCTACCTCTTCAATGGGTTTTTGTGCCCTGAGTGGATTGATAATGAGGCTAAACCAGAACAGAATCCCGAAGGCGAATAGGCATCTTGTCATAATGTTGTTGCTTGAGAGGGAGGGGGGTATATTCATTCCCTTCACAATCATACATTTCACATACGACAAAATGCCCTAAAGAAATGAATTTTCCCTAAACATGAGTGAGGAATAGATTTCTGATAAGGTGACTAGGTGATGGGGATAGGCTGGTTATCCAAAACAAAAAATGGGGAGCTGGCTTAGAGATTGTCTAGGTGTTGAGTTTACGGCCAAAACTTGTCTTTATTGAACCTGACTGCGCTGATTTTTCTCGAAATAGCCCGCTATTCCTCAAAAAATCTGCTTGTCAGAACCCATAAATCCAGCGTTTGGGCTCGAAATACCCAAACCTGAAAAGCCTTTTAATAAATTTTATTCCCAATCAACAAAACTCAATCTTTTTTGGGCTTCTTTTTTGGGTCTTCTTTCTTTTTGCTTGGATCTGGCTGCATGGGAGGATCATTCTCATCTACAATTTGGGTAGAGGAATTTATCTGGGGGGGAAACGGGATGGCCGTAGGAGAGGGGGAGCTGGCAAAGGTAAGGGAGATCAAAAGAGCGCTGAACCACATATTTAGCGAAGAATTGGAGGAGTAGAAAGACTGATTGGTTATTGTTTCGTGTGGAAAAAGGTAGGGGATAAAATTTTTTTGAATAAAATTACCTGTATATGAAGCATTGTGTTGCAAGTGCCATGCCATTCATGTGAGGGAATGTCCAACCATCCACGTAAATAAATTTGACGAGGAGCGATAGATCTGGCTACATTTTTGATGTTAAAATAGGATGATGGCTACACAGGTACATGAACAAGAGCTAACCCTTGCCGACCAGGTCGTCCGTCTGGCGACTCTAAATGCTTGGTTAATAGGTATTGCCGAATCTTGTACGGGTGGATCCATCAGCGCTCAGATTAGCAGGGTTTCCGGTGCATCAAAAGTTTTTCAAGGAAGCGTCGTGGCCTATGCGAATGAACCCAAGACATCTTTGCTAGGGGTGAGCAAGGAAGCCATCCTTTCCCGGGGGGCAGTCAGCAAGGTGGTGGCTGAGAGCATGGCTCAAGGGGTGATTCCATTGTTGGGATGTAATTTGGGAATCGGGGTTACTGGGATAGCCGGCCCAGGCGGTGGCAACTTGTCGAAGCCTGTAGGAACTATATTTATGGCCTTGGCAAGACCTGGCTATGAGACGATAGCAAGACAGTATTATTTTGAAGGAGATCGTTCTGAAATTCGGCAGCAAACCATAGATGCCCTTTTTGAATGGCTTATTGGCTTGGACGCAAGCTAAACGTAATGGATCTTATATTTTTTAAACAGTAATAAGTCAAAGAAGTGGTGCAGTTCACAGGTAGGACTTTCCGCGGGTGGTTAAACCGTCAGTTGATTCGCAAGGATCTGGTGGTAGGAACCATTTCGGCGTTCCTGGCCTTGATTGCAACCCATATTGGTCTGTATTACTTTTTTACGGATTACTGGTTGGTTCTCGAAGACTACGTCTATTTATTGTATGTTCTATTCGGGATTAGCCTGCTGGTAGTTCTCTGGGCGCCTACCCGTTTTGTCATTCCCTATGAACTGGTTGCTAGTGGCATCCATACCTATCTCGCTTGTGCTATTGGAGGCTTAGAGTCTAACCTCTATATCGTGTTCGTGATGCTGGCTGTCCGATGTTACTTGCTGTTCTCTGACCGGAAAAAGCTGTTGGTATTTGGATACTGGTATTACTCTAGCTTGTTGTTGGTGGGGTTTTTTACAGATTTTTGGGTACCAGGGTGGACAGCACCCGAATTAGGTCCTCTTATTCCTAAGTTTTTGGGGAAGGTAGTGATGGTGGCACAAGCTCCTCTGTTTCTATTCATGTTGAGGGCAGCTATTCGCAGGGCAGAGAGTGGCCGAGATCGCTATCATCAGCTACGAGAGGAGTCCGCTCGACTTGAGTCTGAACTTGGACGCCACGCAAAGCTTCAACGCTTGATCTTTGATCAATCCTCGGATGCCCAGTTCTTGATTGAGGAAAAAAACTTTCGGATTATTGATTGCAATGACCAAGCCATTCGGCTATTTAAAGCTAATCAGAAAGCAGATTTGGTAGGATTGAGGGCCATCGCTTTGGGGCAGAACTATTGGTCGAGGGAGGTTTTGACCGACCTTTTGTTCAAGCTTAGAGTCAAAAAGGAGTACCAAGCTGAACTCGAATATCGAACCTTGCGAGGGGGACGCTTTTGGGGCTTATTGGCCATTCGTCGCTTCCACTGGGAATCGCAGAGTTTTTTGGTGGCCAGGATTGCCGATAGAACCCAAGCTAAATCCTATCAAGCGGCGTTGGAAAGAAAAAATAGTGAATTGGAACGCTACATTGCCTCCAACTTACAGCTGGAAAACTTCGCCTACATGGCCTCCCATGACTTAAAAGAACCGCTGCGGAGCATCATTGCTTTTGCCCAGCTCTTGGATAGGCGTTATTCCGCTCAACTAGACAAACCTGGTCAAGAGTTTATCCAGCACATTGTCTCTGCGGGACGAAACTTAGATAACCTGATCCGCTCTTTACTAGAATATTCTAAGGTTCAATCCGAGCAGCTAGAACTACAGCAGGTAGATCTGCCAATTTTGATCTCTGAGATATTGAGGGATTTGGGACCTCTTATCCGTGAAAAAGGGGCTTCTATCCGGGTTGACCCCAATATGCCAACTGAGTTGTGGGGAGATCCTTCCCGATTGAGACAACTTTGGCAAAACCTGATTACCAATTCCTTGAAGTTTCATCGTGAAGGAGTATCTCCAATTATAGAATTGGGACATCGCAAAATCGATGAAGAACATCATTTTTGCGTGACAGACAATGGAATCGGGATAGAGGAAGAAAACCAGGACAAAGTTTTCTTCCTCTTCAAGAAGCTACACGGAAAGGACCAATTCGAAGGCAGTGGGATAGGGTTGGCTATGTGTAAGAGAATTGTCCAGCAGCATCATGGGCGCATTTGGATTGAGAAGCCTGAAGATAATTTGGGTACAAGATTTTGCTTTGTTTTAGAGGGGAAAGATCGGCGCCCTGCTCCTTTAGTTACCATGGCTAAGGAAGAGGATGGATAAAGTCGATTTCCTCAAACGCTTCCTCCCGATCTTGATAATGTCTAATCATATTCTGTAGGTCTTCGGTAGGAGCAGTAAGAAGCACAAAGCCATCTTCAGGAACCTCATGTTTGATTTGGTAATGACCCTCTTCTACTTGTTCTGACAGCCATTGGCTATTGAATGAGGACAAGCTAAGCCCTTCCTTGCCCTGCCCTACTTTTACCAATAGATGGGCCCCAACCAAGGTCATGGCTGCCAAAGCATTTTCAAGAGGGAAATCATAAGCTTTTAGGTCCAAGTACACCTGCCCATCTAGCTGGAATGCTTTTGCAGCAAACTCAACCGTGTCCGATTCTCCAGGTCCGGAGTGTCGCAACAAGTAGTTTCGAGAGGCATTGCTATCAGCTACCACAAATTCCCAGTAGGAAGGGCTAATGTAAAGAGGGGTATCATCGGCTCGAAAAATGGTATCAGGAATACCCTGCCAGGTACCAAGGATCCATTCCGCTTCAATCAGATCTTCTTCAAAGTAATAAGGATAAATAGAGGTCAAACACGCACTTAGGGTGAGTATCAGGCCAAGCAGGGTAAGGAGCAGAATTCGAGTAAAATGCTTAGAGGAGAAATTCATGTGGGTCTTGATAAAAATGAGAGGTAGATCAATGTTGGATGGTAAGTTCTTCTCTAATCGATTGAAAATAAACCAAAGGTGACCAAACCCCGCTTTTCTGGGATGAAGAGGGGACTACCTAGTGATACATCTCAAATTGGTCGGTTGATGCTACTTCTCCAGCATGGTTTCGATGCCCTTCCAATCTGCAGGTACTCCCGCTCTTTTGAAATGGGAACTTTGCTGGTAATACCGCAAGGCTGCACGATCCTGAGGATACACTTCCAAAACCCGTTGAAAAATGGCTTCTGCCTGAGCAAAATCGCGACTTAGATAATGGGAAAGTCCCGACTGAAAATCCTCAAGTGACTGGGCCTTTAATTCTCTGACAGAAGGAGGGTCGGCAATGAAAAAATCATAGACCTTTAGCGTGGTGCTCTTTCCCTTGACCTGTACAATCCCCACGAAGCGATGAGGCCAGTTGGCTGGGACCGGGAGGACCTGATAAATGGTTTCGCTAACCAACAAACTAGCTCCGAAGTGCTTGGTAAGACCTTCTACACGCGCGGCGGTGTTTACGGCATCGGCTACGACTCCCGCATCCAGTCGGTCAGAGTCACCGATAACCCCCATCATTAAAGGACCGCTATGTAAACCGATTCCCATTCGGATGGGCATCTCTCGAGATTGGTTGAATTGTTCTAACGCTACCTGCATGTCAATGGCTGCTTCCAGAGAAGCATGAGGAGCTTCGATAAAAAGGGCCATGATACCATCACCTAGGAACTGGTTCACGAATCCGTTGTGTTTTCGAATGACAGGTGCTACTTGACCCAGATATTGATTTATGAACTCAAAGGTCTCATTGGGGCTCATCTGCTCAGATAGGCTGGTATACTCTCGTATGTCAGAGAAGAGAACCGTGACTTCTTTTTCAACGCTATCCCCTAAGCCGACCTCCAGTACAGAGTTTCTCCCAATGGCACTCAAAAACTCCATAGGTACAAAACGGCTAAAAGCTTGATTGAGGCTACTCAGTTCTTGGTTAAGGGCTTGTTCACTAGCCAGTTTGTCTTTTTGGAGCAATCTCCGCTTTTCCCCAATTGACAAAGCTACGAGACTCAACTGTAGCACAACACCAATTTGTAAGCCATATACGATGATGGTATTGGGTAAATCTCCAAAGAAGTCTAGGGCATTCGACATAAATGCGAGTCCAAGTGGTGCTAGGACCCCGAGTAGTAAGCAGGCCTGGGAAAAGATGAAATACTTTGCTGGTGCATATCCCTTTCGCCAACTGCGCCAACTCATAATGACCGACAGACAAAGCCCCCAAATAAATAGCAGTCCAATGATCAGCATGCAAACCGCAACTGCTATTCCCATTGCCAGTAAGATAGGGTTTGCTCTGGTCCCAAAAACACCGATGAAAACCAGAAGCAAAATGGGAATAGCCACCGCTATAGGCATGGCCCAAAGCATTCTCCGAAGCCACTTTCTGCTCAATGGCTGTTGTTCGGCCGTGCGCAGGAAGTAATAGGAAAATAGCAGATGTCCTGCATAGCAGCTCAGCAATGAGAAAAAAGAAAGACCTAAGCGTATACCAGAGGAGTCTGGCTGGTATTCAGCGATCAAGCTAAAGGCCAAGGTGAAGCCAATGAGGCCCAGTAAGAATAGAACGTAAGCGAGGTAAGCTTTTTCTCGAGTAGAAATAAAAAAGAGTAGAAAATAGACTCCTTGGATAATAAGAACGCCCAGGAAGATTCCGCTGTTGCGATTCATGGTTTGCTGAGACGCCTGTAATTGATGATAGGCAATTTGCCTTATCTCCGGGGTTCTTGATTTTCCTTGGATACTTGGATGGATGCGCAGAAAAATCCAACCGTCATAGTTGGCTGCTAAGTAGAGTGGAATGTAGCAGCCCAATGTTTTTAAGTGCTTGCCTATTAGGTTCTTATCCCATCCGCTGACTTCATGATGGAGTTTGCCATCAGGCTGCGTATAATAAAGATCTACTCGTTCCCAGTCTCCACGCATTTCGTCATCAGACCCCACAAGTAGATAAAATAGCTCTGCTGTAGGCCTGCTGTTTTTTACCCTAATGGCTAACCATTGAGAGAGGCTATCTATGCTTGGAGCCTCCTCCATTTGCCAACTGGTAAGAGTGGCAATGGCAGAATCAATGTCTGGAATGAGCAAACCCTCAGGAGGGAGGTAGAAATAGTGGGGAACGATGGAATAAGCCATTTCCAGAAAAGCCGTAGTATCTTCATAGGCCGATCCTAGGTCAAATCCATTTTTTGCCTTGAGTTGTTGACTACGAATTATCCAAAATCCAAACTTGAAAGAGTCATTGATTTCCAGGTTCTTTGCGAGAGAATCTATGTCTGACTTTATGCTAATGATGGGTTTCCTAAGATTCTGCTGCTGGCAAAATCTAATGAGACTATCCATCAATAGTAATTGGAAAGGGGTATCGACGCGGACGCTGGGTGTACTTAACAAGGAATCTAAGCTGCTGACTGCTTGACGCCAATTTTCGGTTTTCGCTTGTAGAGAAGCCGTTTGGAGAAGCTGCCGAATCTCTTCTGAAGGGTAGCTTATGCTACTCTGGCCCGTTTCAAGTTGCCCCATTCCACTCAAGGGGAGCAAGCATAGGCAAGCCAGCAAGATAATCACAGATCTATTAGCAGAACCATCAGAGTGACGTATATCCAAGAGAAGGGAATGCATAAGGGCGTAGGTTGTGTCAATGTTGGACTCAGGGATGGCCCCATCTTTTTGACCATGTTTGCAGGGTGCTTGTTGGATACCATTTGCTCACTTCTCCGCAAATTAGCCCCCACTTACCGGAGGAATTAACACTACTTCATCTTGTTCTGAAATCACTTGAGAAGCAAGGGCGTAACTTCCATTTACCGCAACCTTTAAGCTAGCAAGACCGCTTAGGGTGGGGTAGTCGGATTCCAAGGCTTTCAGTAGATCAGCAACAGAGGTTTGCTCAGGCAGGGTGTAGCTCAACTCTTTGCTGCCCAAAATATCTCTAGCAATGCCATATGAGATGAGTTGGATGGTCATGGGATAATTTGGTGTTGAGGTTTTTATGCAACAATGTGAGGGTAATATAAGCTAAATAAGGGAATACAATTTTATGGGCTTGCCAAGCGTCTAGCTGAAGGGCCTGATACCCAATGGCAACTAGTTATTTCGTGATCTCCAAACTTTTACGCACTTTGCAACGAAGCAATTAATCCCCTTGTCTACCCATTATTGAGCCCGGTATGGAGTCGATTCAGCATTATATCAAGGAAGGTATTTTGTATGAACCTATCATACCAAATATTCACGATTGGCCCATTGCAAGCCTGTTTAGGCAAAAGCAATCATTTGTCGATGAGGTCATTGCCTATGCCATGAGCCAACTCAACGAGCAGGCTGCTAAATCTGAGGGGGGGCTGAGCGACCTCTTAGCACGGACCATGTATCTAGAGCGAACACGGATGCAGCAGAATCCTTGGAAAGTGGATCCCAAGGATGAAAACCGCTTCTGGTCTGGGATAAAAAAAGGCTTGGTTCATGTAGAACAAAAAGAGATGGATCAATCTCTGGCTGTCCAGGGGTTGGAAGGAATGGTTGAAAAAGTTACCAGCCGCTATGCCCTGGAGATCGCCAGTGACTTTCGACCAGGGGTCTACCATTTCGCCAAGCGTTTCTTGCCTTTTTTCTTTTCAACTCTCCTCAATGCCTCTGCCGGAAAAACCCTTAAAGCAGTGATCAACCATAGTGTTCACCTGCAAGAAAGGGTGCATCTGCTGGGGCAAGTAGAGCATCTGAGAAAGCTAGGTAAGCTAGGTACGGTGATTTTGGTTCCCACCCACATCAGTAATGTGGACTCAATTTTAGTCGGATGGGGATTACATGCCCTAGGGATGCCAGCCTTTATTTATGGAGCAGGATTAAATTTGTACAACAATCCCATCCTCGCTCATTTCATGAATCGCCTTGGGGCTTACACCGTAGACCGCCGAAAACGTAACCCCATCTACCGAGCCACTTTAGATTCCTACGCGACCATTGCCACATTGTCGGGGGTGCATGGAATCTTTTTCCCTGGAGGAACCAGGTCTCGGTCTGGCGAAATTGAAAAGCGATTGAAGTTGGGCCTATTAAGTACCGCGCTAGAAGCACAAAGGCGCAATTTCATCGAACCAGTACGGGCCCAAAGCGAAAAGATTTTTGTGGTACCCTTGGTCATGAGTTACCATTTTGTGCTTGAAGCTGCCTCCTTGATCAAACAACATCTTAGACGCACGGGAGAAGAACAGTATTACTTGGTGGACAAAGAATCCGCTTCTTATACCAAAGTCCTCAGCTTCATTTGGTCTACTTTCCGGCAGAGTTCAGATATTGCTTTGTCTTTTGGCCGTCCCATGGATGTGTTGGGGAATTTTGTTGATGAAGAGGGCCGTAGCCTAAATCAACGGGGAAACCTGGTTGACGTTCAGTCTTACTTTATGAGTAGGGGAGAGGTAACTCGGGATCCTCAGCGCGACCAAGAGTATACCCGATTTTTAGGTGAAAGGATTTCGGAACGTTACCACGTTGAAAACCATGTTTACAGCAGCCACTTAGTGGCCTTTGCAGCCTTTGAGTATTTGCGAAAAAAGCATCGCGAATTGGACTTGTATGGATTGCTGCGTTTGCCAGAAGATGAGCGAAGGATAACCAAGGAAGCCTTTCATGAATTGGTTTCGCGTTTGTTTGCTCGCCTTCGTCAGCTAAGTGATCGTGGCAAGGTCCATCTGGCCCAACACATGATAAACGATGTGGCTACCATCATTGAACATGGGGTAAAAAACCTTGGGATTTACCACGCAAAGCGACCTCTTCGGTTTGCTACTGAGCATGAACTGGGGATCGAAAGCATGAACTTGCTGTATTATTATCACAATCGATTGGTTGGTTATGAACTCGAATCTCTCGTCTAAGCATAAGGTTGGGGTAGTGGGGGCAGGAAGTTTTGGGATGACCTTGTCCTACTTGCTGGCTCAAAATCAGCCAACCATGGTGTATGCCCGGCGTTCAGAGCGGGTTCAGGAGCTTAAGGAGAAAGCCGAATATAAAGGTAAGGCCTTGCCTAAGGACCTTGTTTTCACCTCTGATCCAGAAGAAGTGGCTTCACAGTGTGAACTGATCTTTTTGGTCGTTCCTTCCCAAAGTTTTAGAGAAATGCTGCAAAGCTTCTCACCTTTTCTGACTCCAGCCCATAAGCTTATCCATGCAACCAAAGGACTAGATTTAGACTTAGCCTCACCCATTGATTGGAAAAATCTTCCCCCTCTACGCCGCGAACAAGCCCGCACCATGAGCGAGCTAATCTTGCAAGAAACAGGGGTGATTCGGGTTGGGGTACTTTCAGGGCCTAATCTGGCCGGTGAGATCATTCAGGGGCAACCTGCAGCTACCGTCATCGCAAGCAGATTTGATGAGGTCATCAAGGAGGGACAAAATGCCTTACGCGGAGGACGATTTCGAGTTCATGGTAGCAAGCACTTGATTGGAGCTGAGTTGGCAGGGGTATTCAAGAATGTAATGGCCATTGCTGGTGGAGTGGTGGCTGGCCTAGGCTACGGAGATAATACCAAAGGGATGCTTATTACCCATGGTTTAGCCGAGATGATTCACATTGGCCAGACCTTGGGAATTGAGATTAGCCCTTTTCTTGGTTTGGCCGGAATAGGGGATCTGATCACGACCTGCTACAGCCCGAGTAGCCGAAATTTTACGGTTGGTTTTAGGTTGGCGAAGGGTGAAAAGCTGGACGATATCCTTTCAGATATGGAAGAGGTAGCTGAAGGGGTAAAAACTGTGGCTGTAGTCCGTGCGCTTGGCAAGGCCTATCGCTTTTCATCTCCGATTACTCAGACGCTCTATCGCATCCTATTTGAGGACCAGAGTATAGAAAAAGGATTTACGACGCTGATGGAAATCCCTTATTCTCAAGATGTAGCCTTCATTTGATGTAGCTATGTTTGCCCAAATCAAAAAATTCTGGTTGCAGCCCTACCCAGATAGTGATGAGTTTCGCTCATTGCTTGGGGGAGCGATTTTGGTGGGCTTAGTTGTATTTTTTGTACTGGCTGCATTTAGGCCTTTTGGTCTGTTTAGACTGGGTGACGTAGCCTATTGGTATGCCCTCCAGTTCGGGGTACTTACCAGTCTGATTAGCCTCTGTTTTGACCTATTGCTGAAGCATGGGTTCGGGATTCGCAAAGATCAACCGCGTTGGACTTTTGGTAAGTGGGTGATTTCTTCCTTTGTACTCATGCTGTTGATTGCTTTAGGTAATGTCTTCTTGATCCAGTTTCAAGTAAACCAAGCTATTACGTTTCAGGTTTTTCTGAATATTTGGTTCGGTACCATGTTAGTCGGAGTGGTGCCTATGTTGATTTATGGAGCTTTACAAACTAATCGGAATCTTCAAACTTATCGACAATTGGCCTCTGATCTTAGCGTAGCAAATACCGACTCATCGAATTCTCAAATGTGGGTAAAGCTGGGTTCCGCCTTAAGTGATTCAAATTTGGAATTGTCTTCAGAATCTATTTTGTATCTAGAGTCGCAACGGAACTATGTGAAAGTGGTCTATGTAAGGGATGGGAAGGTGGAAGAATCCCGACTGCGAGGTACTCTTTCTGCCATTGAGCAGGAATTGCATCATACAGCAATCAAGCGAAGTCATAGGTCTTATTTGGTCAACCCACATTGGATAAATCAAATTAGCGGGAATGCCCAAGGTTTGATGCTCTCTCTCAAAGCGGTTGATGGCAGTATTTATTTAGTGCCAGTTTCTCGAACCTATATTCCAGATTTCAGGTAGCAGTCTCCACCCCCAGTTTGGCATTGGTCCCTGTGAGCTTGTAGCCCGTCCCAAAATGTGCTTTCCATCCCTCTATGTCCTTGTTTTCGTCCCCTGATGGGATTTTTTGATAAGGCTGCGACTAGATTGGAGGAAAGAAAAGAGAATTGCTATGGAAAATGTATTCAATGTTTTTCTGACCATCCACGTAGTCGCAGGGTTTGGGGCTTTGGTGTTATTCTGGATTCCCACCTTGACTCGCAAGGGGGGAAGGACTCATCGACAAGTAGGAAAATGGTATGTTCGCTTGATGTGGTCTGTGGTGATTTCAGCTTGGAGTCTATGCCTACTGAAAGTTTGGCAAGGGCAATGGGTAGGGGCTTCCTTCCTGGGATTTCTTGGTCTGATCACGGCCCAACCCTTATGGTATGGAATGGCTGTGTTGAAACAAAAAAAGAGAGTTTCCATGATTAGCCTCCAAATACGGCGGGGCTTAAGCGCTGCCGTGGTCCTTTTTGGATTGGCCATGATCGGAGCTGCCATTGATCTGAAATTTCAGGGCCCAGCGGTATTGTTAATGATTTTTGGCGTTCTGGGGCTCACTTCAATTAAAGAGGTCTTCAAGCCTTTATCAAAGCAACAATCGGAAGCTCATTGGTTCATTGACCATTTAGAAGGGATGATCATTACGGGAATTGCAGCTCACACGGCCTTTTTTGCTTTTGGTGGCAACCAGTTTTTTCGAGGGATTTTTGTAGATCAATGGGTAGCCATTCCATGGATTATGCCTACAGTATTAGGAATCGTTGCGATTCGACTTATGAAAAGAAAGTATCAGGCCAAAATGAGTAGGCAGCCTCAATCTTCTCAAGCGACTCTAGCCTAGTACTTGAAGAGTTTTTGTTTACCCCTACCATGGTTGAAACCGATAATGCCCGATGATTTTATAGCGAAAGAGGCAGTCTTCCAGCACCTGCCCTGCACCAATATTGTGGACAATCAAGGGGCGTTCTCCATCTTCAGACCAACGATCGACAACTATGCCAATGTGGGTGATCGCTCCTCCTAGAGACCAAGATACGACATCGCCTGGCCAGTAATCTGCAGCCAACTCTGAGATAGGGAGCTCGGCCTCGTGCCGATGAAAGAAGGTCATCAAATTAGGAACACGGCGGTGGTCAATGTTGGGGTCGGGGCGCGAGAGCCCCCATAACTGTGGATAGACAGCAAAGTGTCTTCTCATATCTTCGTGTACGTCCACCTGTAGATCTATTCCCATGCCTCGGTATGCCCTTATCACTACATCGGTGCACACCCCTCGGTCGCTAGGGACGTCCCCACCAGGGTATGGAATGGAAAAATAGCTAGGATCATATCGAACAGATTGCTCAGTTAAAGAGATAGCGCAATCAGAAAGGGCAAGTCCCTCGGCGTTTTGGCTTCTTAAGCCACCGATTGATAGAATAATGATGGTGAATAATACCAGTTGAAGCTTGAGAAACCACCAATGATTCATGTATAGTCCTTTTCTAGTTAAACGGAAAGAAAGGTAGGCAAGGTATAAATCGAGTAAGGCTTAGGCAGAACGAAATAAAAGAGACCGCCTCTGGCAGAGACGGCCCCCATCATGGATACTTCCTTCCGACTGTAATGTGTTTGGCTCTGGACCGATTTTACATACCTAATGCAGCTTCTTCACGCAAGAAAAGGGCTTCCAGATCTATTTCCTCCAATAGAGCATAGCGACCTACGTTGCTTTCTTTCCATTGGTCTATATTGGCGCGAAGATTCTTGAGTCGTGTGCGAGGCTTCCCACCAAGCGCGACGTTCAAGACTTTGATCAACTTTTTGGCATGCTCATAATGACTCATGGTGGTTTTCCTCAATTGACGCTGTAAACTTAGGATCAGCTGATTCGCCAAATCAAAATCTTGTAGCATAACGTAAGTCAAAGCGAGGAAAAACTTGATCTCAAGTTCCATGTGAACATGAACGTTTTTCTTCAGATTTACTTCGTTTCGGAGGTTGTATAGAATGCGTGATGCCTTCTTATACTCACCAGCTGCGAAGTAGGCATGGGCCAAGAACCTAGAATAGTTCACAAAGAAGGTGATGCGGTAGGGGTCCATATCTACGTTGATGATGTAGTCCTCTACATCCTTGATCAACTGGTCTACCGTATTGTTGCGTACATGGTACCGGAGCTTTTGGAATAAAAAGAGGGAAGTGTTGCTGTTCAGGTGGTAGCTAGTCAGCATTTCCTCGATTTTATAGTCCAAGATCTCAAAGTAAATCTTTGATTTGTCACGGATCTGATTCTGCTCGTAATAGGTGAAGCGCAAGAAGTTGAACAGAATGTTCAGGTTTTGATAGAGTGTATCATCTTTATACTCACCCAAAATCTCAAAGCACTTCTCAAACATCACCTCTGCGTCCTCTACCTCGCAGCGAATGGTATCTGGAATCTGGATAAACAGCTTAGCGAAAAGATGAATGATACATTTGAAAATGTAGAGACGATGCGATTCGTACAGATTGTTCAAATTGTCAATCTTCTCCATGGTACGGATCATGTCCTGATGCTCTCGGTCTTTCCGCCCTAGATAGTAGTTGTCAAAGGAGCGGAAGAACTGCACCACTAAGTCCGCACCTTTATCCATGGCCACGGCATAGGCCACTTGCTGATTGTAGCGACTCTTGAAGTAGGTATAGTTATCTTCGTCGAAGGCATGGAGGTTTTGCAGCTCCTTATATACAATCATCAACCCATAAGGGAAATCAAAGGCCAGAAGTTCTTTCTCCAGCCTACGTAAGGCTGCTACAGAGATTTCCCGGGGATTGTTAAAGACCAGGTCGTTGACATTGAGCACCCGCTGCATCAACTGCAGATTGGGGTCACCCATGCGATTAAGGAGATAGGTCTCAATCCTTTGATTTAGACGAGACTTCAGTACATAAAATGCCGAAGGGGTAATGTCGAAGGCGTTGAGGAAATCTTTGTCAGGGGTGATGGGGTTCTGGCGTATGATGGCAAGGAAAGAGGCGCTTTTCTCTGCCTTATTTGCCAAAAAGCTGCTGTGAATTTCGTTAAACTCTTCCTCGGTGAGCTGACTTACGATTTTGTAAAGATCCATGATGTGTTATGAGTTGAAAGGGAAGTTCATTATTAGCTTTGGTTGGACCCTGGAATTGAGTGGAAGAGCAAAATATAAAACGGACGAACCTTTTTTTGAAACTGAAGATTGAAAAATGATAATCGGCAATTGAAAATCGAAAACTTGGGAAGTTAAAACCAAAAATGATGCCTATCAGTTTTGTGTTTTGTCTAAAGTAAAAGAAAAATCATGACTTCTTGGCTGAAAACAGGGCAAAAATGCCCAAGTGCGTTAGTTAATTGGCGAAAATGTCTGATTTTCGAAGCAATTATTCCCTCATGGAGGAACGTATAAGCGGTTTATTTAAAATCCATGCAGCAGTTTTTCTCTTTGGGCTAGCTGGCTTATTTGCAGAATGGGTGTCATTACCTGCTTCATGGATCGTATTGGGGCGTACTGGATTTGCAGCCCTTTATTTAATGCTGGCTCTATGGTTGAGGAAGAAAACCTGGCCCTCGCCCGCCCATCGGGAAATAATTTTATTGATCCTTAGCGGGGCATTGTTGGCCTTTCATTGGGTTTCCTTCTTTCAGGCGATACAATTAAGTTCGGTAGCCTTAGGCTTGTTGACCTTTTCGAGTTTTCCCGTCTTTACCTTTTTGTTAGAACTCCTGGTAAAATCGAGGCAGGATTAACCTGCTGGATGTGTTGGTAGTAATTCTAACAATGTTAGGGGTTTTCTGGGTGATTCCACCCCTGAATTTTACCCTCACCCAAACCCAAGGAGCCATGTGGGGCTTAGCAAGTGGGCTATCTTTCGCGCTCTTAGCACTTTTGAACCGCAAGCTGGTGAATCGCTTCGCTGGGCAGCAGGTTGCCCTATGCCAAAATTTCACTGCCTTCTTGGTCCTGTTGCCATGGGCATTGCCATCACCCCAAGAGCCCACTTTGCCTGATTGGGGCCTGTTGCTGCTATTGGGAGTGGTGTTTACAGCTTGGTCACATGCCTTATTTATACAGGGGTTAAAAAGAGTTTCTGCGGGAACGGCCAGTCTGATCGCTACCTTAGAGCCTGTGTATGGAATTTTTGCAGCCTGGGTTTTGCTAAAGCAGGCCCCTAGTTTGACCACGCTATTTGGTGGAGTTCTCATCGTCGGTGCAGCTATTTTTGCTAGTTTTAGAGAAAAGTAAACCTATGTTTCCCCGCCAGACCTATTTAGATCGAAGGAAAACCCTCCTTTCACATATTGAGCAAGGATTGATCTTGCTGCTTGGGAATGAAATGAGCAGCATCAATTACCCTGACCAACATTACCCTTTTCGCCAAGACAGCAGCTTTTTGTATTACCTGGGAATTGATCGCCCTGGATTAGCGGCCCTACTTGATCCAGGGACGGGGAAAACCACCTTGTTTGGGGATGAGTACTCCTTGGATATGTTGGTGTGGGTAGGGAAGCAAACTGAGCTTCGTCAATTAGCAGAGCAGAGCGGAATTGAGTCCATTCGGCCCGCTCAAGAATTGGCACAAGCCATATCCCATGCCCAGGGTAAAGGCCAAGACATCCATTTCTTGCCTCCCTACCGACCAGAAAACCTCATCAAGCTACATAAACTATTGGGCCTTGGGCTGGCGGAAGTCGAGACAGGGTATTCCACTAGCTTGATTGCTGCAGTGGTCAAGCAAAGGAGCTACAAGACAGAGGAAGAGATTCTACAAATGGAAGAAGCCGTAAACCTATCTGCGGCCATGCACCTCTCAGCTATGCGGTCCACCAAAGTTGGCTTGAAAGAATCTGCCATCATGTCGGTGGCCCAGCAAGCAGCCCTGGAGGCAGATAGCCGCCCGGCTTATGGGGTTATTTGTACTGTACATGGTGAGGTGCTCCATAACGAAGTCTACCACCATGCCTTGACAGAGGACCGACTATTACTACTGGACGCGGGTGCCGAATCTCCCTTACACTACGCGGGTGATATTACCCGAACGTGGCCAGTGCGAGGGCGTTTTTCGCAGCAACAGAAAGAGATATATGAAATCGTGGAATCTGCCCTACGTGATTCTGCTCAAAAGTTGGCTCCTGGAATGAGTTATTGGGATGTCCACCTGGGGGCGGCCCAGATTCTGTTTTCGGGCCTGAAAGAATTGGGGTTGGTGAAAGGAGATGTCGAGGAAGCGGTTCAGGCAGGTGCCCATACCCTTTTCTTTCCGCATGGCTTGGGCCACATGATAGGGTTGGACGTACATGACATGGAAGATTTGGGAGAAGATAGGGTAGGGTATGATGAGACATACCAGCGTGATCCACGCTTCGGATTTCGCAGTTTGCGCTTAGGGCGAGAGTTGGAGACAGGCTTTGCCTTGACGGTAGAACCTGGTATTTACTTCATCCCGGCTTTGATTGATGCTTGGCAAGCGGAAGGAAAATATGCAGACTTTATCAACTATAAAGCTCTGACTCCCTACCGCAACTTTGGGGGCATTCGCTTAGAAAATGATTACTACATCACAGGCCAAGGGGCAAGGCTGATTGGTGATCCCATACCTCTTTCAGTAGCTGAGGTTGAAGCGGTCATGGGATAAACTCATCCCGATTTATGAATTTTGAGGAATTGAGTGATCTTCTTAGGCAAAGAAAAACCTACACCCAATCTAAATTATATCATGAAGTTCAAATTGCCCTTAGCCCTGGTCCTGATAGTTCTATATCTAGGCCCCCTTGCTGCCCAGTCGGAAAACAATATCTCCTCCTCAATCGAGTCCGTTACTGTTTACCGTGACAGGGCCCAAGTGAGTCGCTCCGCTAGCGTAGACGTTTCTTCAGGAGACAATGTCTTGGTCTTTTCAGGATTGTCTCAGTACATCTTGCCCAATAGCATCAATGTGAGAGGGCAGGGGAGTGGGGTCATTCAATCGGTGCGACATCGAGTGAATTATCTCAACCGCACCCAAGTTCCGGAAAAGGTGCAGAAGCTTCGGGATCAAATTGAAGACCTTCAGGCGGAGCAAACCCAACTTTCAGACGAGCGTTTTATCAATCAATCTGAGGAAAAGCTCTTGCTCCAAAATCAAAAACTCAGCAGTGATCAGACAGGAGTAGATGTCAATGCCCTGCGCGAGCTGGCTCAACTCTACCGAGAACGCCTGACCGAGGTTCGCAGCAATTTGCGGGCGATTACCCTGAGAGAGCGAAAACTTAACCGAGAAATCAGTCAACTTCAGGCTGAAATCAACTCTCTGCAGTCTCGGGTCAACGTCCCTACGCAAGAGGTAGTCGTGGTGTATCAGGCTGAGCGTGCCCATGAGGCAGCGCTTGAACTGAGTTACTTGGTCAGCGGTGCTGGCTGGAACCCATTTTACGATATCCGGGTGGCCAATACTTCCGACCCCCTCCAATTAGCTCTCAAAGCCAAAGTGGTAAACAATACGGGGACAGACTGGAAAAAAGTAAAAATCAAACTCTCTACCACGAAGAACAGTGCCAATAACAATGCGCCCCAAATTGCAACCCAATGGCTGGCTATATATCAGCCCCCTGTGGTAGTAGGCTATGCTACTCAGGATCGGAATCAGGGGATGATCCGGCAGAAAGCAGAAATGTCCATGCCAACCGATATTCGATCTAATAGCATGGGAGATCTCTACTTGGATGAAGAAGTCACCGAGGATGCTGCCTCGGCGGCCGATTACACCACCACCAATGAGGGAGAATTGGGGCTTGAATTCGACATCGCCTTGACCTATGACATCCCAGCTGATGGCAAAGAACATCAGGTGGATATTCTGCAGTCAGAACTCAAAGCGGATTATCGTCATTATGCCGTACCAAAGTTAGACAGGGATGTTTTTCTGGTGGCCGAAATCCGTGAGGATTTGTTGCGCGGACCTGCCAATGTGTACTTTGAAGGAACCTTTGTGGGCGAAACCTATGTTAACACTGACAACCCCAGGGACTCTATGCGCATTTCTCTAGGCCGAGACCCCAAAGTTCAAATTCAGCGGGAGCGAGTAACCACCTACCAAGAAAAGAAGGTGGTCGGAGGAAATATTCGCCAAACCTATGGCTTCGAGATTACTGTCAAAAACAACAAAACCTCAGAGGTTTCTCTGAGCCTACAAGATCAGATTCCGGTATCCCAAAACAAGGATATCGAGGTGGAGGTTGGAGAGTTGAGTGGCGCTAGTCTCAACGAAAACAGTGGCATATTGAATTGGGATTTGACCCTGAAACCAGGCGAAGAGCGGACCCTTACCTTCCGCTACGAAGTGAAATATCCCAAAGATGCGTCGGTAGTGGGGTTATGATGATTCAAAGACAACATCTTTTCTGGTGATGACCGAAAACAGATACTTTTGACTCAGTAGCCAACCAGGCGTTCACTGGATTTGCCTATTTTTCCATCATGAATCTCATCCCCCAAAGACTTTTTGGCCAGCCTGCCGTACAAGTCCTGATGCGAGAAGGCAATACCTGTATCCTGAGAAAGACCCTCCAACAAAACCGATTGGATCAGGAAGGCTATATATCTCAACACGTGGTATCTATGGTCTTGGCTGGGGAGCAATACCTCAGGACCTACGAAGGGGAATCTTTTCGGATTAAGGCAGGAGAAATGATGCTCTTACCCAGGGGAATTTATTTTGTGTCTGATCTAATGGGCGAAAATGAGGAATTTGACTGCTTGCTGTTCTATTTCGATGGCAAGCTGGTGCAGGAATACCTTTCTCGTAGCGAGGTGACTTCTTTAGAAGAGGAGCCCAGTCGGCGTTTTCTCACCGGAAGCCTAAATGCTGCGCTTGAAGCGTTTGCAAAAGCCTTACCCCGGGTATATGGCAACTCGAGGCAGGGGACTTCTATGGTGTTAGATTTGAAGCTGCTGGAGCTGATGCACCTGCTGGGTCAGGTCTGGGATGAAAAATGTTGGCTAAGCCTTTTGTTGGAGCATTCTCCCCTCTGGCAGCGAAATATCCGCCCTTTCATGGAGGCCAACTATGCCAAACCCCTAAAAATTGAAGATTATGCCTACTTGACGGGCCGAAGCCTGAGCACCTTTAGGCGGGAGTTCAAGCGTCAATTTGGTCAATCTCCCCAGCAGTGGGTAAAGGAAAGGCGACTTGCGAAGGCCCAAGAGCTGTTGCAGGAGGAAAGCCTGAGTGTAGGAGAAGTGGCTCAGGAGGTAGGTTATGACAACTTATCCTATTTCATCCAAGAGTTCAGGAAGAGGGTGGGGATCTCGCCCAAGCAGTATGCCCTGGGTCGATGAAAAGCTCCCTAGATTAGCTAACTTTGCGTCATGCATCGAAATGACGACACCATCGTAGCCATCAGTACCCCTCCCGGGTTTGGCGCTTTGGGCATCATCCGCTTATCAGGAACTCAAGCCTTGGCCATCACTGAGCAGGTTTTTTCTAAGAAGCTCCAATCCAGCGAAGGATATCGCTTGGTGTATGGGCACATACGCTGGCCAGATGGTCGAATTTTGGACGAAGTGATGATGAGCATTTTTCGAGCTCCCCGCAGTTTTACCCGGGAAGATACCGTGGAAATCAGCTGTCATGGTAGCCCCTTTATTCTGCGCCAAGCGATAGAGCTACTGGTGGAGGCAGGTGCTCGGTTGGCCCAAGCGGGGGAATTTACCCAACGTGCCTACCTCAATGGGGCCATGGACCTTGCCCAGGCCGAGGCTGTAGCTGACGTGATCGCCGCCAATTCCGCGGGAGCCCATCAAGTGGCCATGGATCAACTGCGGGGCGGGGTATCGAATGAGTTGAAAGATTTACGCGAACAACTACTAAACTTTACCTCACTGATTGAGCTAGAGCTAGACTTTGGCGAGGAAGACGTGGAGTTTGCGGATCGCAGTCAGTTGGAAGAATTGCTAGGCCGGATGGAGCGCCGCTTGATGACGCTGATTGATAGCTTCCAGCTCGGAAATGCGCTCAAACAGGGGGTACCCACAGTCATCCTAGGCAAACCCAACGCTGGAAAATCCACTTTACTCAATGCCTTGCTCAACGACAACCGAGCCATCGTGAGTGATATCCCTGGTACTACCCGCGACGTGATCGAGGATCGCTTGGTGATTCAGGGGGTAGAGTTTCGCCTGATGGATACTGCCGGAGTGCGGAACACCGAAGACGTAATTGAAGCAGAGGGGGTCAACCGTTCTTTGGCTTTGGCCCAGAAGGCCCAATTGCTGATCTACGTTTTTGATGCCATAAAGGAAAGCCCTACTGAAGCCGTCCGTTATCTAAAATCTCTTGGGCTGCCAAGTCGAACCCATGTAGTGTTACTCGCCAATAAGATCGATCGTTTAGAAGATGTAAATGTGTATACCCAAGAGCATAACCCTGCTGATATACCTAGTGATTGGAGTTGGTTTGGCATCAGCGCGAAAGAAGGGCTGCATTTATCTGTGATGCGAGACTGGATGGTAGGAACTGTGACCCAACGACCAGGGGAGCAAAGTAGTCATGCCATCATTTCCAATACCCGGCATCTGGCCGCTTTGAAGCAGGCTCAATCTGCTCTACAGGAGGTTCAAAACGGGATGCAACTAGGGGTGAGCGGCGACTTGCTGGCCATTGATATCCGTACGGTCCTACATCACATAGGTGAGATTACAGGTGAGATCAGCACGGAGGAGGTGTTGGGGAATATTTTTTCGAAGTTTTGCATTGGGAAGTAGGGAAATGTAGAATTCCCTAAAACTGGAAGTATTGATTCCGCAGTTTTTCTCCAATCTCATTCTCCCATCACATTCCCTATTTTTTCGTATCACTGACTATGCGAATTGAAGTTCCACAAATAGATCCTACCCTTTGGCTCTGTTTTAGCTTGGAAGCGAAGCATAGAGGCACTGAGGTTTCAGAGCTTCTTTCTGACGCTCTACGTCTTTATTTAGGACTAGGCCACCCTACCACCTCACCAAAGCCCCGGAATCGAATCTCAAAAGGCTAGCAGGCACATGGTCAAAATAAGATGCCGAAGAATTTGAGCGCAATGTTGAATGGACCAATCAGATTGATTCTGATCTATGGGAATGAAAACGCCATCAAAAACCTACTTTTCAGATTCAGTTAAGCCAGCGTTTGAACTTGAAGCACCTAAACCCTTCTGGTCTTCCTAAAGAAACTCATTCCCCAACAACTCTACCTCCGCAGACTCCAGTACCTGTTTTTGCGAGGCATTAAATTTACAGTGCTTAAAACTAGTCTTAGACAACAAGGCATCATCTAAGATACAATTGAGGAAGTTTGCCTTCTCAAACTGAGCACCAGTAAAGTCAGCTTCAAAGCAGTTTGCATTTTGTAAGTTGGTCCGTAAAAAGATCGCATCCGTAAAATCTCCACCGCTCATATTGGCTAGGTGTAAATTGGCATCGGTAAAATCTGAATTTACGAAACGCCCCCTGCTTAAGTCGGCTTCAGATAAAACTGCAGCACCAAACTTGGCTCCTGAAAAATCTTTGGCGCTCAAATTCATCCCACTCATCTGCATGTTCCGCAAGTCTATATCTCTATAATCGATTCCCGAGAAATTCTCATAGGTTGGTTCTTTGAGATCACTGCCCATGATTGCGGCATGCTCTCGTTCATCTATGCTCACCGATTCAGGAGCAAAAATACTTTTGGATGTAGCTTGAGAAGCCATGGCCTCCGCCAACTTTTCTTGTAGGTATTCTTGAGTAAAATTGATTTTGAGTTCTACCCAAAGTGGAAAATGATCTGACATCTGATGGGTACGCCAGTAGGTATTGTAGTATCGCTTTTGTCCTTTTTCATCGCGCTCCTTGCCCCGGGCGTTTTGGAGATAGGCTTCTCCCATATCTTTTATGTATGCCTTCTCATCCTCTTCACGGAAAACCGTTTTAAAGAAATTAAATACTCCTGCTTTTCCTGTTGTCGCAAATCGATCTGGGCGTACGTGAAAAGCAATTTGATCAAATATCTTGTCCTGTTTGATATTCGAGCCGAGGTCCTCAAATATAGGGGGGATGGTAAACCCTTCAGCCGTTAACGCTTCAAGTGTCTTATCATCCTTCCCGAAAATGTTAAAATCACCTAAAATGATCAAATTTTTGGACCAAGTTGAAGGGTCCTCTGCTCTATTGCGGAGAAACTGGGCCACATGCCGAATTTCTTTTATTCGCTCCTCATCGTTAGCTTTTGATGAACCATACAGAATATGTACGGATACCAAAATAAAGGTGGTATCCCCAGAACGAAACCCAACGATAAACGGGGTTCTTGCCACTTGGTTAACGGGTTGATAAACAGTGTTTCCGGACTCATCTTTCATCCGGATAGGAGGCAAAACGAGTTCAGCGGCTAAGCCCCCAAATGACACTTTGCGCTTGTCATATAAATAGGCCATCCGCTCTTTGTTACCGGGACTGCCTTCAGTTATATCTGTGAAAATATAATCCCATTGATCTCGTCCTAAGAGGTCAACCAAATGGTCCAGTGCTTTCAGGTCTTTTCGCACCTCCTGGATGGCGACCAAGTCAAAGCGATTCACAATCTCTGCAATGTAAGTCATGGCCTCAGGGCTTCTTTCCCCAAAACTCGATGAATCAAACTCTCTTATGTTCCAGGTTCCAAGAATAAGCGTATCGGCTAAATTACGAGATGGAATCTCCGCGTCTAGCCTTTTCCTCAAAGCAATCAAGCGTTCAAGAATGTGAGAAGCGTTAGGGTGAGAGGTGTCAATTCGTTGGTAAATATTCATGAAAAAAGGGTTAGGGGAATGAGTAAGGGTAACGGTATGAGGCCCGAATTACTGATATTACTAAAAATACTAAACTCTCAAAGACTGCAATTTCCCGTTTCGATGAGGTTCAAGGAAGTACTCATAATCGAGAGAAGGGATTCTTTTCAGTAGTCAAATCAAATGGGCTACCCCTTCCGAAGTAGCCCATTCTTAAATCATACCGAAACTTTTAGGGGATAAGCCCTATTGCTTGATGAATTTTTTGCGCAGGGTCTGACCACCCTCGGTACGCACCGTCAGTAGATAAATCCCATTGCTGACATGAGAAAGGTCTAGGCTTTGGCTATCTCCTTTTTGATGCATCACGATTTGCCCAGCTAGGCTGACAACAGATACTTCAGAAATCGCTTGGGGGGCTTCGAAGTGCAGGATGTCTTTTGCTGGGTTAGGGTAGAGGTGTAGCTCCATTTCCTGAGCTTTTACTTCTGTACCGAGATCTTGCTTATCCCTTTGTGCTTCTACAACATTGGAGATTGAGTTTGTTCCACCAGAAATGCCCGTAATGATGATGGCATCGAGGAAAATCCTGTCGTTATTCTGGTTACCAAAGTTGCGAAAGCGGAAGGTGCCGTTGCTCGCCAGATTGTAGCTGGAACTGGTCAACACTTCGGTGGCGGAATAAAAGGCATTGTTGTTGAAGTCGCTGCCTCGTGTCCAAGTCTGGACCGTCACAAAACCAGTTCCGTCATTGTACTGCAGCTCAAAATACTCCCCATTGTCCATTCCCACTGGCTTAAAGTAGAAGCTGATTTCCACTGAACTGTAGCTGCTTAGGTCAAATGGGTCAGAAGTGGTGAGCGAAGACGTTGAGCCATTCCGAATGCGGTTGGTACGGGTTCCTTCCCAGGCGTGATTGGAGTTAGATGCGCGGTTGTTGTTGGTTCCACCATCATTCCAATCGTCCCAGCCAGATTCAAAGTAGCTGGCTGATAATACGGTAGGACCACCGCCTCCGCCATTTAGCGTAGTAACGGATAGGGGAGAACTCTGCAGGGAACTGTTCCCCGCCGCATCACTGGCCGAAACGCTCACGTCATAGGTGGTAGAGGCACTTAGGCCTGAGAATGAATATGAAGTACCAGAAGTTGTTCCTGCAATGGATCCATCTAGGTAGACGGTGTAGTCAGTCACCCCGATATTGTCCGTAGATGCGTCCCAAGAGACATCAAAGGCATCCGTGCTTACGTTGGATGAAACCAAGTTGGTAGGTACAGAAGGATCTTCTGTATCTGGTGCGGCAGTGGTGGTCACGGATAGCGGAGTACTCTGAAGAGAGCTGTTACCTGCTGCATCGCTAGCCGAAACCGTGACGTCATAGGTGGTGGACGCACTCAAGCCGGAAAAGGAGAAGGAGGTGCTTGTACTAGTTCCAGCCGGAGATCCATCCAAATAGATATCATATTCGGTCACGCCTACATTATCGGTTGACACATTCCATGACAAGTCAAAAGAGCTAGAGGTCACATTCGAAGCAACCAATCCTGTCGGTACGCTAGGAGCTTCTGTGTCACCTCCGCCCCCACCGCTGGTCGTGAGCGAAAGGTCGTCTATGGCAAGGTCACTCTGCCAGCCAGGACCAGTCGTACCTGTCATTCGAAGCTTAACGGCTCCCCCTGCATACGAACTTAGGTCTACATTGGTACTGTTCCATGCATTACCCTGATCGCCCGAAAGCGTCCAAAGACTGGTCCAGGTCAAGTCATCATTGGTCGCTTCCAAAGTAAGTGAACCCATATTGGCTCCGTACATGTGGTACTGGAAAGAGAAACTTGCAGAAGTAGCTCCACTCAGATCAAAACAAGGGCTAGCTAAGATGGCGGTTGCGTTGTTGCCAATTTGCCCAGGCGTATTGTTGGTAGAGGCCTCTAGGTAGAGATAGCTGCTCCCCTCAGAAGCCGAACTCGGGCCCGTATTGCTAGAGGGGGTACTGCCCGATTGTTGCACCCAATCCCCATCATCCCCGGTAGCCTGGGTCCAGCCTGCTCCAGATTCGAAGCCCTCACTGTATGGGAAGCTTGAAACGGTGCCGTTGCAATCCAATGGCCGTGTACCGGTGGTAGTTACGGCGGTGGTGCTAGGGGTTCCACTTCCTCCACTTGGGCAGTTCGCACTTACAGAAACATTATAAGGGGTGCCTGCGATCAGGTTAGTGGCAGCGTAAGTGGTTCCTGAAACTGTGGTGGAACTGCCATTGATGGTTACGGTATATCCACTTGCTCCACTAACCGAATTCCAACTCAGGTCAAAGCTATTGTCGGTAATATTTGAAGAAGTAAGATTGCTTGGAGGAGCGAGGGTACAAGGAGTGAGTCCCGTGACCACTAAGCTGAAGGCTTGGCTGCCAGAAGTCAAGGACCCCTTGTGGGTTACGGTGATGGTGTAGGTTCCGGAGGCGTTGTCGATGTCGACTCGCTCATAGGGGTCTACTACGTTGTCTTGCTTGGCATTGGTGGTAATGCTGGTCAAGGCCCAAGGTAGGTAGGTGCTTCCCCCCTGGGTCACCCGGATGTCAAGGTCATTGACCAATACAGCAGTGGTAAGGTTGGTAATACCTGTATTGGCTGTTCCCGCGGGGTCGGTCCAACAAATAGAGGCAAATAGGGGCCCACCGGCCGCACTTACCGTGATCTGATAGCTTTGTCCTTGGCTCAAAGTCAACTCTTGAATTAGGGCCGAGCTCCCTTCGTCGCTGATTGCCTCGGCCGCAGCTTTGGCATTCATGAGTCCCCATCCATAAACGGCATCTGGACCTGTGGGGCCTCCGTCTTCGGCGGTGTGGAGGATTAAGCCTTTCAGCGTCGCACCACGCATGAAACTTCCATTGAGATCATTGTAGTGCTGCTGAAGGAGCAGGGCGGTACCTGAAACGTTGGGACTGGCCATAGAAGTTCCATTATAGCTTCCGTACTGTGAGTCGCTGCCAGACAGGGATGAATATACCCCCACTCCATTTCCTGTGATGTCGGGCTTAATGCGATAATCATCGGTTGGTCCTTCGCTACTGAAAGACGCAATGGAGTAGGAGTTTAGGGTGCCGTCAGCATTGACGTTGGCATCGTTGGCGGCAGCCACGACCACGTTGTTTTTGGCGCACTTGAAGGCGCTAAGTTTATCATAAGAGGAATTCCCATCCAAGGGGATGGTATTGGCGGTATTGTCATCACCATCATTTCCTCCAGAGGTAAACATCATGTAGTAAGGTGCATCGTAGAGAATCTGGTCCAAGTCTCTAGATTCTGCAATGTAGGCTCCCCCGTACCAGGCGGGTAACTGCACTTGCCCAAACTGATTACGCCAGCCATAGCCATAGGAATGGTTAGAGATCAACATGCCCGCACCTGCTTCACTGGCCATTTCGGACAAGTCGCTGTTCCAATCAAAGGTTGAAGCTTGGGCGTGAGACGCCATGCCTTTGGCAGCGGCCGTAAATCCTGAAGCCACCATGGTGCCTGTTACGTGCGTTGCATGAGCACTTAGGCTCGAAGCCCCGTCACCTTGGGTTACGCGGTTGTTTCCTCCAGGCCCGTCGAACTCCTGGTGAGAAGTTCGGGTCAATCCCCCGTCCCAGACATAGGCAGTCATGCCCTGTCCATCCAGGCTTAGTCCCAAAGAACCCCCACTGTTTAGATGATCGGCACGGGTAGAAGCCGCCGCATCCACGTTGAAGGTTTGGTAGTAAATGGGCTTGCCATTAGGGGCAATTTTGACCAATTCTGCTTGGCCAAATCCATTGGCGAATGAATATTGGAGTGGCCAGCCGTTCTGAGTAGCCAGGATCTGTGCTTGTTCCCGGGCCGCGCGTTGGGCATCAAACAACCGCTTTTCTAGCGACTCTAGCTTTTCCTGGTCATACTGCCGGGAGATGGCAGATTTTTGGGCAGGCGTCTGGGCCAAAAGCATGGAGGAGGTGAATAGCGCAAACATGAAGAATACGCCAGCTCGGTAAAAGTTGGTCATAAGGAATCGAGTTATGTGTGAGTATCGAAGGCCGTGAGCCTTCATCAAAAAGAACAATGCTGCAAGAACGGTGGGGGAGGAGTACTGTGCCGCGAATATCGTTTAGGGTAGGTGAATAGGGTTTTGCCCTGTTTGCGTCTACCCCTAAGGCACTGATGGTTGGATGCCCTGTTTAGAGCGAGGTAGGGAGAACCCTTTAAGTTGTTTAGCAACTAACTGTGTTTTGGTGAGTTCTCCGTCGAGATGCCCGGTGTGCTTGTAAATCTTGTTGAAGGTTAGTTCCATTCTATCCATCAAAATCCTTCTTTGGTGACAAATTCAGGGGGCTCTAGAAGACAACTTATGAAAAAATTCTCATATGTAAACATGAAATTTTCGATAAACGTCTAAATAGTCAAGACGAACGACGGGATTTTGCCTCTGAAGTGCTCTGTTCATGAACCGGAGTTATCGCATCAAAAATAAACCATTAGCTAACCCATTTTACCGTAGAATGGCTGCGCGTTCACCATGTAAATCAACCATTAGGTGCAGCTTTGTATGCTACTAGACGGATCAAGGAAACTTGAGGGTCCGTCAACTGGTGCCCCTTTTTGAGCAGCATGAGGTCGACATGGTTTTCTATGGCCGCCTTCACTCTTATAGCCGCATCGGACCGATTCTGAAGGATAAAATCAATCGGCAAAATGGCGTTTGGTACATTCAGGCCGGGGGGGCTGGAGGCAATCTAGAAGATTTTGCCGCCACCCGGAATTGGTTCACAGAGAAAAGTTATAGAGGCCATCATTATTGCCTGATTTATGTTCATGGATCCAAGCTGATTTTTCGAATGTACGACGTTGAGGGAAAGTTGAGGGATTATATGGAGTGGGAGCGATGATGGTCTGAGAAAAAATGGCAAAGAGCTACGAGATTACCTGCACCTCGCAGCTCTTTCTATGTGTTTGTTAAACCTGCCAGGGGAAAACGGTCTTACCGCACCCCTAACCGAACCCCAAACTGAAACCCAGGACGCATCCAAAGACCTACTCGGTCATAATTCTGCTCAACCAAACCTCCGTCGATCCAATCTGAAGTGTAGCTTCCATTCTCGTCGCGCTGATCAGTGAGCCGGATGTTCCAAGCGGCACCACCATAGACGGATAAGCCTCTGAAAACTGTGTACTCTAAGCCCAACTGAGGGCGATACAGCTCATTCAGGCCATTGTACCAAAAGTCTCCTTCATTGAGGTGATAAGCCATGGCCTCTAGGTTGACCGCCAATCGCTTGGTCAGGTCCCAATTGCTGCCGATGCCATAGCCCGTGGCCCAGAAAAAGTTGTCACCGACGGGTCGATAGCCAATGCTGAAGATGTTGTAAAAGCGCCCGACGCCCAACCGTAGGCTCAATTCGGCCATGCCGAGGTCGCCATAGCTCAGATCAAGTTGCTTTAGTCCACCTCGACGAACGAAGCTGAATACACCGATAGGTACGCCTTTTGAGACGGTGTCAGCCACGTTGACTACGCCTACCTGAAGGCCTTCTAGGTGAGAAGTCATGTTGAGAAAGCCCGCCACCTGTAAGCCAGCCACTCCTCTGGGGGCAAGGTTAGCAAACCCTGCGACCTGAGAGCCTTTCACCTTTCCGGTAGCTATGTTGCTGAAGCCTGCGAATTGGGTCCCTTTGACTTCCTGGACAGCCAAGTTCGCAAAGCCAGCCGCCTGGATACCATTGAGACCTTGGGCACTTAAGTTGAGAAAGCCTGCGCTTTGCATGCCGTTGGTTGTACCTCCCACGATATTTGCGAAACCCGCCAATTGGGCTCCTCTGACATCCCGGCGTACGGTGTTCAGGAAGGCCCCTAGTTCAATGCCATTCACTCCGCCATGATAACCGGCGATGAGGTTGATGCTAAAGGCATGGTTGTATTGGCCAGATGACAGGCCGCTGGTAGAGAGGGGCGGGATCAGGGATAATT
>CAZFPQ010000039.1:0-35731 GCA_964521065.1 uncultured Bacteroidia bacterium
TGGTGGAAGCTCCTTCAAAAGGTCTGGACCCTGGTCCGGGCCTTTTGGCTTTGATTGAGCAGAAAGCCAAAAGAATATGGGTAAACGGAGGTAAGGGGTACCTAGCTTTAAGTAGGCGGACAGAAGAAACCGGAACATGGCGGTACGGGCTATGGATATGAAAGATGAATGAATACAGCAACATACCCCTTACCTCCTTACCCCAATTACCGTTTTTTTATGCTCCTTGCTTACCTCAAAGGCTTGGTAGGACTTAGGATATGCCCATCCGTTCAGGCATTACTTCTAGTCCTTTTGGGAGGGATTGCTTATTGAAAGCAGCAGTTGTCGTTGACTATTCGAAGACACCCGCATGCGTTCGCTGATGCGATAATTGGAAACCCAAATAGGGCCCTTCTGATCGGCGAGAACCAGGGCTTCCTGCTTTTGTATTGGGCTGAGTTTGAGGTCAATAAAAATATCACTCAGCAACTTGCTGCCCTTCATGCCAAAAGGTTGCATTCGGTCCCCCTCTTTCCATGATCTCAAAACAATGGGCCATGCAATGCGGTCGTAATCCATCATGATTTGACCTGGGGCCCAGGCTGCGTTCGTGAGGAGTTTAAAACGCAAAGACCATGGTCCCCATATGATTTCTTGAGTCGGAACTTCTTCCAAAATCATCTCCTCGGGATTCTGAGAAGATTGGACCAATAGCTGGAGTCCATGTCGGACTCTGTACAAGCGCCCTTGAGCTGTTTCGAGATAGTGACCAGGCTCGCTGGAAATGAGGCGTATGCCTTCCTGCTGTTGAATACCTTTGAACCCCCAGCTAGATAAGGTTTCCCCCACAAGAAGAGGTAAGTATTCTTGCCCCCATTGCTCTGTGAATGCTGTCCAAATGAGGGTTCTATGTCCTTCTTTAGGCATAAAAGGGCGAAGCACCTGCTGAATGAATGCATGCTGGGTCTGATACCAACTATATCGCTGGCTAAGGTGCTGTTCCACTTGAGGGTGGATGGAGCTTAGGGATGGTAGCACTTTCCAGCGTACTTTATTTCTCAAATACTTAGTGGAAAAATTACTCTGATCTTCCCGGTATTCAAGTTGCTGCTCTTGTAAGTAGGCGACTAGTTCGGCTTTGCTGGTATCGAGCAAGGGCCTTACATATCTGTCTCGAGAGAAAGGAATGCCATGCCAGAGTCTAGACTCCTGACTCCTCAGTAGAGACATCAATAAGGTCTCGGCTTGGTCCCCCAGGTGGTGTGCAGTAGCGCAAAAGGCATAGCCATACTGATCCATGAGACTTTCGAAAAACTCATATCTAATTGCTCGAGCCTGCATTTGAATGGAGGATTCGTCGTCTAGACCAAGAGACTTTGCCGATTTTATATGAACAGGAATTCCCCACTCTTTAGCCAGCCTTTTTACCAATTCTTCATCTTCTTCAGAATCTTGACCTCTCAAGTGATAGTTGACGTGGGCTAGAGACACTGCATAACCTAACTCTAATAGAACGTGGGCCAAGGCTACAGAGTCGCCCCCTCCACTACAGGCGACCAATATAGAATGGCCTGGATAAACCTCAGCGTTTGTTTGAAGCTTGGTGACTACTTTTTTGTGCAGGTGTAGTGTCTGTTCCATTGGACAAAATATAGACAAAAATGTTCTCTTCGCTGTATAACTCAACTCTTTTGTCCTCTCAGTTTGAGACTGGTGTTAAAAGAGAACCTTCCAGGCGTTTTGGTCTTTAACAAATAATAAATTTGGAAATTTTTCAAACTGGTAAAAATAACATCTTGATAATAAGCGAAATAAATAAGTAATGCGGGCTGGCTCTGATTCAACCTGCTTCCCATAGTAGGAGAATAGTCAGATTTCATTGATACTAGGATTTGTAACAATCCCCCCCAATTTCCTACATCTGAAGGGACTTTTCCGCTCACTGGAACAGGATTTGTATTTCTGACATACGACCCATATTTCATTCCCCATGATACGCTTCTACTCCTTTAAACGCTCTTTCCTTGCCGTTTTACTTGGATGTCTTTCTTTGCTTACCGTCAAGGCTGAGATGATCACCGGCATCTGGCATAGCTCCCATGAGAACTTTGCCCAGATATCCATTTTAGAGGAAGGAAGGCATTTTAAAATTCAAGCCTTTCGTCGTTGCGAGGCTGGATATTGCTCCTGGTCCGAGACGGTTTTAGAGAATAATGTAGCTTCGTTTAGAAGTGCTTCTGCTTTGATAGACATGGAAATTCAAAACCGTGGCAATACATTAGAAGCCTTGGTGGTAATTCAGCGCTTTGATCAGCACGGAGCGCATTACGAAGAGAGTCAGATCATTTTCGAGCGGATAGAACAGGCAATGCCTACCAGGGCTTCATCTCACGCAAACGGTGTGATCTTTGGGCAAGCTACGGGACCAGCAAAACAAGCGGCGAGTCTTTTTGATGTGTCTCTCTACGGCCCTGATAGTGAGGAACATCTATTGGCTGTTCAAAGCCTTCATCGAGGCTTTCAGTTTGATCACCTAGAAGATGGTCTGTACTATCTTCACATTAATCCCACTAACGGTTCTGCGGTGATGGTAAAATCTGACTTGATCCTGATCCGTATCGAAAAGGGAAGACAATATAAAGTTGATCCAGAGTTGTATTAAGTCACAATTTTACGACCTTTTCTACTTTTGTAATCCCGTTTGTAAGATCGCTGACTTGGATCAGATATATGCCCGGGGGCAACTTGCTTAGTATGAGGCTATTTCCTCCCAATTTTTCAATTTGTACGCGGCCTTGGAGGTCATAGACCCTCCAACTTACCTTATCAGAACTTCGGAAACCTTTTACAGTCACTTTTTCTGAGGTGGGGTTAGGTAAGATGTGAAATAAGTCTGCTTCATCCTCTCTAACAGATGTAACCAGAGGTGTCACTTCCCACCCTAGACGCGCCATGATGCAGAGGGTTTCTGGCCCAGGATCGTGGTTTACTTCGCGTTGGGCGAGCTGTGGAGTCATCAATGCGTTTACACTTCCCGTAGGATACAGATTCTCATCTAGGTGTGAGATACTTGCCCCTTCTTCGAAATTACTGGGCGCATGAAGTTTGGGATTTCTTCCTTCAATCGTTTCAATTTCTGGACAATCAAAAAATAAATCATTGTTGCTCGTGGCCGAAAGAAGACCTTGAGAAGGATTAGGGTTTATTTGAGCAATGAATTGACCGTTGCCATTCACCAAGAGGGTTTCAAAGATGGTCAATCGGCCATTTGCCCCAAGTTCTAGGCTATCGCTACCGATCTGGTTGGAAAGGCCAAAAAAGCCGAGACCATGTCCCAACTCGTGTAGCATCACCGTCACAAAATCAAACTGACCTGGACTAGGGTTTTGGGTAAAGTCAAAGTTCCAATTGATACGACTATTGATGGTGACGTTGATGTCGGCCTGGGTACTTGCGTTTAAGGTGCGTCCGGCGATGGCGTCAGCCAATGCAACAGGATACCACTCACTTGGGCTGCCATCTGGCAAGAATTGGGTAAATATAGAGGTGGGACCCGCACTCCCCAAAACATTATTGGCAAGGGTATCCCAGTTTACCCGGACCTGAATGGGTACGGTAGAAGTAAGTATTTCTCCCCAGATGCCAGCGGTTTCATCAAAAGCATTTTTTGCATCCTGTGGGATATCACCCACGTAAGTTACCTCTAGATTGGCCGTCTGGGCCGCTCTGCTAACTCGCTGGCGAGGACTTAAACGCAAGGAGGCGATTTCTTCTCCGATGTAGCATACTACTGGATCAACTGGAAGGGAGATTTGTGCCTTGATCTGGCCAGCAGACCAAACCATGAAAAGAACCATGACAATAAGGGGTAAAGGTCTCATGTTGCAGGTTGGTCAGTGGCGAGAGAGGGTTTCCGTAATTTCCATCTAAAAGTTGCTATGGAAAACAGGATGATTCCCGATAGCATCAATACCGACGAAATGATTTCGGCTTGAGTAATCTCAGTCCCAAAAATTTGGTAGGTAGAATTTAGTCGGATCTGCTCAATGATGAATCTTTCTAGGCCATTGAAGAACAAGTAAAGCCCCGACATTTGACCCCAGAAGGGAAGCTTTTTTCTAAAAAGGAAAAGCCCTGCAAAAATCAAGAGGGCCATGAGAGTCTCATAGAATGGGGTGGGCCATACCGGCTCAACCAAAGCTCCTACCTCTTCAAAACTACAACCCCTGAGGTGTTCATAGTGATAATATGAGGGATTACAGGTCTGCAATACATTGTTGGGATAGTCAAACGACCACATCCAATCGGGTAACCAACTCATCCAATCCGGTTTAGGGGCCGTATTGATCTCTCCCCAGTCACCATCCCCAGCCATTTGGCAGCCAATTCTCCCTACACCATAGGCTAGCATCAGGGTGGGGGCGATGGCATCCGCAAAAGGAAGGATGGGATATCCCTTGCGACGTAGGTAAATGGCAATGGCAATAGCCGCTACAATGAGCCCTCCATAGAAGGTCAGGCCATCAAAAGAAAGCAAAGCTCCGATGGGGTCTTGGACAAAGTCATCCCAATATTCTAGGTTGTGAAAAAATTTTGCGCCGAGGATACCCGCTATGAATGCAATGGTCAGGATGGTACCCATTTCATTGAGGATACCGGTCTCCTCTGTGACCATTTCAGGCTTTTCTTTCCGCTTTTGCCAATACTGCCAAAATCGATATCCACCTCCTAATAGGGCTCCTATGAGTCCGAATAGTGGATTCCCTTTTGCAGACAAAATGGCTTCTTGAGGATTTTCATAAAAGGCAGTATAGTCCTCTAGCATAAGCCCAAGCTTGTATCCAATTAATCCAAACAATAAGAAGCTGAGGATGACATCCCATTCTGGTACGGGACCGCCTTTTTTGACCTTGGTAGGTTTTGTTTTGAAAACCCCTAAAGACTGATATCGCTCTATTTCTTTGTTGAGCACCCAATAGGCAGCCAAAAATGCTATCGCAACAAAGAAACCAAAGGTTTGTATTGGCAGCCGGATTCCCCAATCGGTGAAGTAGTTGATCAGGTCACTGATGCGTGGGAACATGAAGTAATTAAGTTAGGGGGTAATGAGAGGATGAAGGTAAAGGAATGAGACTAGCTATAAACCTTGGCATGTATTGAAGTAATACGAGCCTTGATTGCAGGCCATTTGCGAGATTGCCCTCAATTTATCAAATCTTTAGTTGAGAACCAGTCACTGGCCAGACAAAGAAGGACCCTGCCCACCTGCTCAAGTGGTACAGGGTCGGAAGGAAGTGGAAGTAATCCTATGAGTCAATAGGTCCTAAACCTTCGAAATAACTGGGTGAAGTTGAGGAATAATCCTAGGTGTTAAATGCCACCTAGCTGCCTATGACTTATTTTGTGTAGCCTAAAAATTCAAGGCTAAGACAAAAGATAAAACTTTCTTGATGTGAATCCAACCCTTTTGTTTCACATTAGTGGACTAAAGTCACGGTTCCTGCATCCTGGAATCGAGTTCCGTCGTTGAGCAAGGCATTGACTACCCAAACGTAAACGCCTTCTTGGGCAGGTCCTCCAGTACGAGGATGGATGCCATCCCATTCAAAGTCCAGAGAAGGTAGAGTGATGATGAGCTCTCCCCAGCGGCTGTATATCCGCGTCTCCGACCGTACGACTCCCGCCCCTTTCGGTGACCAGGTATCATTGTGACCATCTCCGTTGGGGCTAAATACATTGGGGACATATATCGCTCCCGGTGGCAAGAGAGTGATGGTTCTGACCATGGTATCTGGGCAGGAAAAGAATGGATCAAACACGACCAGGGTGACATCGTAAGTTCCCGCTTGTTCGTAGGTATGCAAAGGGTTTAGCTCCTCAGATAGTTGCCCATCTCCAAAATCCCATAGATATCCGATACCTTCCAAGCTCCGGTTGACAAATTGAACCCCTTTAGGAGGAAGTAAAAAGGAGTCAATAGGTTGAAAGGCGTGAAGAAAAAATGCAGTAGGCTCCCCCGATTCTTCTAGCATAACACTTTCTTGAAGCTCACAGCCATTTTCATCGGTGATCAACGCCAAATAGGGAGGAATATCTGGACCACCCAAAAGGCCTGTGATGCGAGGACCCAAAACAGGTGGATCAACGTTCCAGACAATGGTCAGGTCTCCAGTACCTCCAGAGGGAGTTAAGAAAATTTCACCTGAGGGAGACCCACAAATAGCTGGAGTGATTTCTACGTCTGTTACAATCTCTTCTGGCTGATTCACCACCAGCGTATCGATCAAGGGGCATAGGTTGGAGTCAAGAACGGTGATCTCATAATCGCCAGCAGGAATGCCAAACAGGCTACTCCCAGAGTCTCCGTTAGACCAGTTATAAGTGTATGGCGGGGTGCCTCCCTGGGCAATGGCTAGCACAAACCCATCAGTCCCCGCAAAACAAGTCACATCCCCTTGTGCTGTGGAGTCAAACTCAAGAGCCGGTGGCTCTAAAATCTCCGCACTGATGGCATACTGACATCCGTTGTCATCGGTAATGGTGACAGCAGGGTTCCCTGGAGGTAGGCTGGTTGCCCTAGCTCCTCTTTCTCCGTTGGTCCATAGGTAACTGTAAGGCTCAGTTCCCCCTTGCATGAATACTTCTGCAATACCATTGCTATCCCCAAAGCAAAGCACAGGCTGGCTTTCTATGTCACCACGCAATGCAAAAGGTTCGTCTATGAGCACTTCCGTATCAGTTTCGCACCCATTGACGTCTCGCATCAGAAGCACGTACTGTCCCCTTCTAAGGCTATCTACCACGTTGGAAGAGGAAAAAGCTTGTCCCGCTAAAGCAAATTGATAAGGAGGAGTACCCCCCGAACCTATCAAGGTCACCTGGCCGGAGGCTGCACCAAAACAATCGACATTTTCGATCACGCCAGGAAGAACTCCTAAAGGACCCGGCTCGATGATGGTGGCCGTCAAGGTATCACGACAACCATTATCGTCCTGAACCACGATGTCGTAGGTCCCTGCCAACAGGTTGGGAAAGCTGGTGTTTTGTACAAAGCGAGAGCCTTGTACCGAAAACTCATAATTGGGACTTCCACCTGTCGCTGAGAGGTTTAGAATGCCATCTGCTGCTCCTGGACAGCTAATGTTTTCCACGGTAGCAAATCCAGATAGGGCAGGCGGATCTACTAGGTCGATATTTGTGGTGACTTCACAGCCACGGCTGTCTATAAGCGTGAATGGATAGTTTCCTGCACTTAGGTTGTCAAAGTAACCAGTATCCTGAAGGACAGTACCAAGTTGATAGTCATAGGGAGGGGTACCTCCAAAACCGAGGAAAAGGGCTTGGCCTTCGTTACCTCCTGTACAAAGTGGAGGGGTATAAGCACCGAGCTGGAAAAGGAAGGTATCAGGCTGTTCAAGGATGAAATCTATGCCGTAGATACAATCGTTTTGGTCCTGTACTTCAAAGGTATATAAGCCCGCAGGAAGGTTGCTAGGATTAAACGTATTTCCTGTAAGGGGGGAAAAAGGAGAGCCTTGGAAAGAAAAATCATATGGGGGCGCACCATCTGAGACGCTGATCATGGCTGAACCAGTAGATTCTCCAAAACAAAGTGGGTCTTGAGAGCTATCTAAGACCGCAAATGGGTCGGATAGTTCGATGATCTGTACCGGCTCAAAGTCTGTACATCCATTGCTATCCTCTACAATGACCAGGTAGGTAGAAGGAAATAAATCGGTGAATGTAAATGTGTTTACGCCACTCGTGATGGAGTCTTGACCCAAGAAAAGGGTATAAAAGCCTGAACCCCCGGTGATAGATACGCTGATTCTGCCTACACTGTCATTACAACTGGTATTGACCAAAGAGTCAATAGTGAGGGTAACAGGAGCTGCTGGCTGCCCAATGACTACTCCAGGGATGTTAACGGTACAGTTATTTTGGTCCCTAACCGTAACCGTATAAGTGTTGGCGGTCAGGTTGGAAAAGATACCATTGTTTAAAAACGGTCCTCCAATGGAAAATTCATAATTGGGGGTCCCTCCGCTGGCACTAACTTCAATTCTACCTGTATTGTCCCCAAAACAATCTACATCTTCCGTATCGTCGAGATTGGCCAACAGGGGCGATGGCTCGTTGACATCTACCTGGATGGTATCCATACAGCCAGCTTGGTCAACAGCTGTAACCGTATAGGTTCCCGGTGATAAACTTGTGGCTTGTCCATTGATGGGAGGAGAGGGAGGCGCTGGAGAAAAATTATAGGTATAAGGAGCTAGTCCTCCAATGGGGACGATGTCGATACTACCATCATTGCTCCCAGCACAACGAAGATCTTCAATCGATGCATTTAAATTAAGGGGTGATGCCACCGTCACAGTAGTACTAGTGGAATCGACTCCACATTGATTGCTAGCCTTTAATTCATAAGTCGTAGTTGCTAAGGGATATGCCTCAGTGCTTAGGGAATTGGGTGCACTGAGGGTGGTACTAGGCAGCCATTGTAACTGGGCATTATTCAAATTGAGACCAGTGGCTTGTAACAAGGTAGTATCGCCGTAGCAAATCAAGGGATCCGCGATGGCATTGAGTTGGGGGGCTGCTTCTACTAAGACACGGATTTCAGCGCTGTACTGGCAAGAAGTAGTAGAAGCCAGGACTACATAAGTAGTATCGCTAGGCGGATAGGCTAGGGGGGCAGAGGAGGTAGGGCTGCTCAAAATGCTAGGATCTGCTGGAGCCCATTGTAAGGTAAAATTGGCCGGAGCCCCTGGGAAGACCACGCTAACAGGTAAGGCTACGGTATCTCCTTGACAGATTTGTACGGTGTCATCTGGTATGATGATATCAGCTCCAGGCTGAATGAGGAAAGTTTGGGTTCGGGGACAGTTGCCCGGTGAAGTTTGTACGAGGGTATACGTGGTGGGTACAAGTGGCGCTTCAATGTTGGGCGTAGGAGAGTTGGGATTACTCACTCCTGTGAAAGGGGTCCATAAGTAGGTGGCGTTAGGAACGGCCGGCATATCTGTGACTGGGGCGACACTGTCCTGGGTACTCGGACAGAAATTGATGACCCGCTGGGGCAAAATTTCTCCTCTCCTCACAATGATGCGGTAGCCTACAGAAGATTGTTGGGGGCGTGGACAGCCATCATCAATGGCACGTATGCTAAAGTAGTAAATACCGGTATCCGCGAGTGCTGGCGTCCAGGTGAAATTACTGGTGAAAAATACCCCGCCGTTGGTAATATCATAGATGGCGCCAGGTACGCTGGAAGGGGTAGCATTAATGGTAGAGCTAACCGTGATGTTATCTTGGTCGGGGTCAAATCCATCAATTTCAAAGCTTAAGGTATTGCCCACACAGACAGAGAAGGTGTTGCCGTTGAATTGGCCCCCCGTAATGTTGGTAGGCTGTTGGATGATCGGTGCTTGGTTGCCACATGGCAAAACAATCATCTGTAGGTCCCGCATCGTGGTAGCAATCAGCTGCCCATTGCGGTACTCTCTGACCCTAATAGCCACGATGCCTACTTGGATCATGTTGGGAGTAAAGGATATTTGACCGGTAGCAGGGTCAAAATTAAATCCACCTACCGTACTCATTGGGCTATTGAAGCTGAACCCGGTTTGGTAAGGGACAGGGAAGGAAACCCCTGTGTTATAATCATAGTCAAGAGGATCTACAAGTTCGTAAACCAGCGAGTCCCCATCTGGATCAGTAGCTCCTGCATTGAACTGAAATGGTTCGCCGACGCATAAATAAGGAACCAATTGCTCTTCAAATTCCGGTGCATTGTTGCAGCTACCAATGGTATTATCTAGCAAAGATTCTATGTACATGTCGGTATCAGAAGGATCTACTACCGAGTTGGTGATGGCACCATTGCGACAACATAAGGCCCAGCCAATTCTCCAGTCAGGACATTGCTGCGCTAAGACAACCTTTACTTCATAGATGTGCTCCTCTGCCCCAGGAAGAATGCCTCCTGCACAAGAACTTAGCGCCTGCTGGGCTGGACAAATAACAGGTACTTCTGAAACGGATACCCGATCAGCTAACAAGACAGTATCGGCTATCCCGCAGGTAGCAGATCCCAAATAAATGGGCTGCTGGAGGTTCAGGGCAGAGCCTGAGCAGTCTCTATAAACCGTTAGTCGTATGAGTAGGGTATCATTGGTCAAGCATTGATAAGTAATGTCAGCTCCCATTGCATGGGAGGCTTTACTCTGCTTGGGTGAGAAAATGATCCACAACGTAAAAAGCGTAACCCATTTTAGGAAAACGCTAAGGGTAGGTATATTTTTTTTCATTACACCTGATAAGCTCAAAGTCTGGGGAAGACAGGTAGCAAGTCCAATTGTCCTCAAAGTTATGACAAACTAATCTGATAAAGCCCCCCACATATGTTAAAATGAAGGGATTTTCATCGCCTTGACGCTTATCAAGCAAAGATTTTCGAAAATAGGATGCGCCAACTAAGCCCGCATCTTCTAACTGCTCTCCTCAATGCATTAAATATTGAGAGGCTAGATGCTTGACACTCAGTCAAAATAAGCGACACAGGCCTGGATTAGATCTAGGCCGTCCACATTTCCCATTCCAATTTACTGGCTTTTCGTTAAATGTAAGAACTAAAAGCCTTTTGTTAAGAATTTTGAAGAAAGGTTTTGTCTGGTAGGGCTAAAATTGCATCCCGGCGAAGGAGGTATTACCGCTTCGCCGGGATGATTCTGAATGGGAGAAGTCTGCTAAGTCGGAATCGAGCTGGAAAGTGAAGGACCAAACGCCCTTCTATATCACAGCTTTATGTGCGGCTTATTGACTGACACGAATAAATTTCCCCCAATACCCTAAGCCTTGGTACTCTACCCGATAGAAGAAGATTCCCTGAGGCAGCGGGCTTAGGTCTACGTTGACAGGGCTGCCGTCATGAGTCCAGTCAAAAGAGAGCAACTTCTGGCGACTCGCATTAAGGATTTCCATATGGACTTCAACTCCTAGCTTGGCATCTAACAATACTTTGGTAGGACCTGAAGTTGGGTTGGGGTATAAGGTGACTATTTTCCCTGGGTCATACTTGGCGCGTAAGGTATCGGAACGCATAACAAAACCAGAACCATGGCTTACTTCTAAAAAGTAATAGGAGCGATCTTCGATGGGTTTTAGGTCTTCGAAAATATAGGTCACGGCTTCTTCTGAGTCAACCTGGGCTATCCGTGTCTCTAGTAATTCAAATCCACCTGGCTCAAAAGGGCTGATTTCACTAGCGCGATATAGTCGCACGACTTCGGTTCCCCGCTCCCTTCGCAAGGTAGCACTGATCCGCATCTGACTTCTTACCTGGGTCACCTCGAAAGGGGAGAAAGCCACGGGGTATTGGGCTCCCATGCCTTGACCATCACCCCCAGAGCCCAATCCAACGACTCTTAAACGCTTAGCTAAAAACGTAGCCCCAAAGATATTGCCATACTTTTGGTTGGTCCAAGTGTCCTGAGTGGAGGAGTCTCCTGGGAGGTACTCGCTGTATTCTTCCGAAGTAATGGACCGATGGCCTGACCAAGGATCTCCAGTTTGTTCTCCACCAAGGTTGTAGACCACGAAGTTGCCAGAACCTTGCAAGGCGGGGGTTGCTTCCCAAAGGTCAATGATGTCTTGCTGGTCATAGTAGAACCGTACAAGGAATGGCTGATCACTTTCCTCCATTCCATTGACTTTGATATAACGACCAGAAATATGCCAGCCAAATGCGTTGTCAGCATAAGCCGCTGAATCGCTTAGGTCGTGGCCTCCCTGCCCATATTGGGTGGTGAGCACCATGCTGAGGTCCTCTTGTGCCAAATTTACTGCGTCAAGAGAAGTTGTTTTGAGGGAGAAAAGCAGTAAGTCGTATGGTGTCTCAGTATCGGCTGATTTGATGTAGTGAATCCATCCACCCATCCCAAAGCAGGTGCGGTCCGCTTGGTATTCTGTACCTGGGGTACTGGGAATTCTAGAGGGAGGTTCACAGGCCTCCTCCGCATTTAGGCAGATATCATCGATAAATAGATTGGGGACCGTCGAGGAGTCAACCTCAACCTCCAAGATGATTCTTACTTGTCGGCCGGATAGCTGACTAAGATCGATTGAAATGGGGCGCCAATCTTGGCAAGAGGGAATCCAGGATTCTCTGGTTTGAGCAGGCAGCAAGGTGTCTACCATGCTGATCTCTGTGCCACTCTTTTCATAAAGTAAAATAGGAGCTTCCCCACATACTGCTCCCCAAATCTTCAGTTTGGGATTCCTCATTTGTTGTTGTCCAAGGTAAGCAGCTTTTAGTTTGAGCTGAACCAGCCCAAAGTTGCTCAAATCGAAAGAAGGGCCGACCAAGAAATCTCGCTGAAGGTCCTGCTGGGTTGAACCTAGGCTACCTTTGCGATAGTGCCGCATCATATAATCTGATTCTGGAGCACAATCTTCACGAGGAACAATGGAGAAGGTAGAACTGGTATCCAAATGCCCGATTTCCCAATCATTGGGAGGCAGCACATTATTAAATGAGCGACAATACAAATCTGGCGAAGCTGGAAATCTATTACCGGGAGCGATGACGGCTACCTGTATCTTGTTGTTTGAAAGGTCAAAGTCACCTTCTCTTCCGTCGACTTCGACGGCTCCGATCTGTACTCGTCCCACCCTGTTGACTATTTGAACTCCACGGGTCAACTCAATGGCCTTTTTTTCGCCAGGTACAAGCTGTCCTATCCAGTCCTCTGTGGTAACCGGAGCATTGGCGTGCTGAACCTGGAAAGTTAGTTGGGTAATGGTGTCAGCCCCTTTATTCTCAATGAGGAAGGAGGGATAATAGGTTCGACCTTCACAGATGACCTCCACCGAGGACTTACGCTCTATTGCCACGTCCCGTGCTTGAGACTGAAGGCCAGGGGAGCTTAAGAGCCTTCTCCTGGAAGGGTCCTCTTGGGTGCCTATCCGTTGTAGCGTAAGCCGCATCCGTGTTCTTTGCCCTGCTGTAAAGGTATTTTTACAACCGGGAGCGTCCCCATCCATGTAATTTTCGTACATGTCTTGGACATCCTTGGGAAAGAAGCGACCACTATTTGCATCACTTTGACAAGAATTTTCGAATAGCTCACAGTCTGGCCCTCCTACCGTAGCATCTGGGGGAGTATCACATATCTGATCCCCATTAGCTAGACAATCGCCATTCCTACATGTAACGCTATCTTGCCCTTGGTTATAAGTCGGGAGCAGGCCAAGGTATCTTCCTGCATAAAAGGTTGCTACTGCGGCATTTTCATCGCTGCCCAGCCCCCAATAGTCTGCCTCAATGATCAAGCCGTCATAAGCTTTTCCATGGGCGCCAGGTAGCCAAGCATGACCTTTGGCCTCGCAATTTCCAGTGGCCAAGCAAAGATCATTGACTAGCCAAATATTCATGTAATCGAGTGGGCGCCAAATGGACTGGGATTTTAGGCACATTTCCTCACTGGCAAAGTCTCCAGTGCAAGTATCCTCCAGAGCTACGTTAGACAAACTTGTAGCCCTTCTAACAATCCCCGTGGTTGCATTTCCGTTGGTGTCAGATTTTGCTAAGACAAATTTTATGTAGGTATCAACACTGGGAGCAGAATCTTTGGCAGAGGTAAAATAAGGACCGCCTTGAAAGATACCCGAGTCACGAAAAGCTTGATTAAGGAGGTCTAGGCCTCGAATGATTTGTGCATCAGTGGGGTTAGAGCTTCCCTCTTTGGGGGTGATGTCGGAAGGGAGGTGCATAATATGGATTACCACGGGAATGGTTAGCACCTGGTTTCGCGTCAGTACTTCATCCTGAGTCATTTGACGCGTACTGCGATAATAATATTGATTAAGCCGATCGGTACGAAGTCGATATTCCGAATCGTTTTGATACCGATTCAGGTGAAGAGGATCATTACCTGTCTGGGCTACCGATATGGAGAACCAACTCCCTCCCAGAAGGAGTAAACTGGTCAATACTAGGTAAATAAATCTCTTAGTAAAAGTTTTCATACATCGAGTGTCCTAAATCCTTTACAACAGTTGTACAAAGGATTACCGTGCGCCTTTCCAATACTTTCTGAATACGATCAATCGTTTAGTTCAAAAATCAGACCATCCTTGTAAGGTTTAATGCTTATCCGTAAAAATACAACGTCCTTTTTGGATGGTTTCATATTCTTTAGCAGGTAGGAATGCTTGAGTGGCGATAAATAGGGCGTAAATGGATATATTTTCTGATTGAAATGTTTACTTCGTAAAGGGTATGTAAGTTGTTCTACATCAGTAGAGTACAGGGTGTGGTTTTGGTGGGGGGGTTAATCAGGTGTTAAGCTTTGCTCAAAACTAAGGGGGCTCTATCCCCAATCTTCTAATCTCATGCCAGTCATTTTCGTTTAATTGTAAGGGTTCATGGCCTTCGAGTCAAAAAGACCTTTTTTCCAGTGGCCAGACTTGGCTTTACTTGATGCTTCGTTCTTAGAGAAAGCGAGGTTTATTCAGGCTGGTCTGCTAACTTTATGGCTCATCACTTTTCAAGCATTACATGATGCGAGTTGGGATCTTCTATTTACTTTTGGCTCTGTCTGGGCCAGTTTTCGCTCAATCTCCGGAAGGGTTTTTCAACAACGAAGAGCTCATCGAGTTAGAGCTGGTCACAGATCTGCCCATCCTGCAAGCTGATCGCGGTAAAGACGTGGAATACCACCCTGCCACGATTAGATATAAAGGAGAAGCTGGGATGGAGGAAATACCTCTTGAAATCCGAGCCAGGGGCAACTTCCGCAAACAGCCTCAGATTTGTGACTTTCCTCCTCTTAAGTTGAAATTCAAACGCAAATCCATTAAGGATACTCCTTTCGAAGGGCAGAAAGAGATCAAGCTGGTTTGCCATTGCCGGGGAGACCTCTATCTAATGAGGGAGTACCTCCTCTATAAGGTGTATGATGTCTTTTCTGAGCATGCACTTCTGGTAAGACCGGCTCGTATCACCTATCGAGATAGCTCGGACAGCTTGGCTACCGAAACTCACTTTGCTTTTTTTCTTGAGCATCAAGATGTAATGGCTTTGAGGGAAGGAGGGCAATTAATCGAAGAGTCCCGCTTACAGCCCGAGTCAATTGAGCAAAATAGTTTGATCCTGGCGGGAATTTTTGAAATGATGATTGGCAACACTGATTGGGACGTTACCTTAGAAAAAAATCTCCGCATACTACAATTACCAGGTGAGCCTGAGCCCCTGATCATCCCTTATGACTTCGATTGGTCGGCCGCAGTCGATGCTTCTTATACTGGGCTTGCCACGGATTATGACCGCCGAAAATACCGAGGTCCCTGTGATGATGAGATGCGATATAGGCGATGGGTCGGACACGTACTCATTCGCAAAGATTTGATTATTGAGATGTACAAGGATTTTGATTACTGGCCCAGCGGTAAAGATCGACGGGAGTCCCTTGCTTATCTAAAAGAATCCTTCAACCTCCTGGCCCAAAATGGAGGGCTGCCTTATTTCTATGAACGCTGTAGGGAAAGCGAACAAGAATGAGGGGCGACTAGATTGCAAGCTGCCTACCTCAAGGGAAAATGGTATTCTACTTTATCCTGGTTTACCAGGATAAATTACCGGCTAATAGAGGAGAGTTTTGATAGAAATCCAGGACGGTTTCTTTCAAATCAATTCTCTTATCATGAAGTATCTTATTTTTTCCCTTCTCTTATTATCATTTGGTTTGGCACCTGCTGCAGTGGCCCCTTTAGATTCTCGCAAGTCTAATGCTGCCCCCCCGGTGGCGCTTGAGAAGGATCAGCGACCTATTCAAGGTCAAATAGGAAGACTAACATTACGGAGAACTGATAAAGTCAACAGGGTCAAGCTCTTCTCGAATTTAAGCCTGGCCTGCTCGGGCATTACCCTACTTGCATCCTTATTGATTCCTACCTCGGCTTTCTGGGCTGTCATCCTAATCGTAGGAGGGGGTCTTCTGTTGGCTATTACCTTTTTGACCCTGGCCATGATCTATCGGGTCAAAGAGATGAGGGCAGGGAAATCCAAGGAAAAGTAATATACCAGATTTTTGAGCACTTGGACAGAAGAAATTGGGGGTGGTTTACGGAGCTATGGTTATCAAGATGAATGATAGTCACAACATACCCCGTACTCCCATATCCCGCTTCCCGAGCTTCTAATGTCCACTTACTTAAGACTTCTGGATGGGTTACGAGGAAGTTATGTTTGAAATGAAGCTACTTACCCCATACCTCCCTTACCAGTTTTTGGTTGGCCTTCTGCTTAGAGGCTGTTTGGGTGTTGAGTTTGCGGCCTAAACTTGTCTTGACACGAGTACTTGAGATAAAGGGTCCCAAGTAGGAGTGTGACTGCGCCGATTTTTCTCGAAATAGCCTGCTATGCCTCCCCAAATCCGCTTGGCAGAACCAAAAGATCCGGCGTTTGGGCTCGAAATACCAAAACCCAAACAGCCTCTTAAACCTCATTTTGTGTAATTCTATAGATTTAATATTTGGATTGATTGAATAATCTATACCCTGATAATAATGCTTTCCTGGCTTAGTTGTCGAGTAAGTGTTCCTGCAATTCCATCGCTCATGAAACGACATCTACCTTCACTCTTGTTTTGTCTAATTTACTTTGGCGGGTTGCTTGCCAATCCTTGTTGGGCCATTGTATATGTAAACCGTGTTCTAAGCCCCACCCCAAGCAACCCTTGTAACTATGGACTTGCCACTCATATCGTCCAAGGAAATGAAGTCTGGGATGCCAATTATCAAAACGCTTATGGGACTTGTGCCGGACTTCAACCCGGCCCTCCCTTTATCCTAGAGTCTCAACTTCAAGTGATTGAGGGAGATCTTACGGTTCAAGGGGGAGTCATGCAAGTCAACTGGACCATCATTGTAGATTCTAGCAATGTTCTACGGCTAAATAACGTAGATTTTCAGGTGGCGGCAGGTGTCAATGTAAACATCAGTTCACGTGGAGTCATCGAAGGCAATGGGACTAACTTTTCCTTTATTGGCTCAAACACTATTGCCGTAAATTTTGGGGGAATCGGGGTCTTTAATCAGTGTACCTTTCAGACCGCTGGGCGCGGCCTCATCGACGCCTTTGTTCCAGATAGCCTGGTGATTGATCAATGCACCTTCAATAGCAGTGGTACGGTAAACGGGGGTCAATACCACATCCGCGTAACGGGAAATTTTAACCCCATTGACTTTATTCTAACCAACAGCCAATTCAATACCACTGCCCAGACCCAGAGTTACGTACAGGTTATCACTACTCCCAACGTGGTGATCAATGACAATACCTTTGGTCCAACGGTAGGACTCGGAGTGTCCACGGGCAGCGTACCGAGCTTGGAAATGAACGACAATCACTTTCAAGGTATTTTGTGCCCCGGGGCTGTCTCTGCTTCATGTGGTCCCGTGCTGTTAAATGATACAGGAGTCAGGACGGTCCGGGGTAATACCGGAACAGGCAGTACCTTTAATGGCATTAGAATGGCCTTTGCAGGGGCCATTAGGCCAGATGGAACGGGGAGAATTCGCTCTGAACCAGGGTTTCCCTTTGTCTTGAACACGGCTCTTATCGTAAGTCCTCAGGACAGTTTAATCATCGAGCCTGGGACGATATTTAAGGTTGGCAGTAGCGACAACATGCAGATCCGCGGGCACTTGATCGCCGATCATGTGGTATTTACTTCTGAGAGAGATACCACTATAGATGGCAATACTACGCGCCTGTTCAATCCCGATCCGGGTGATTGGAATGGGATTGGCATCGATGGTCAAGGAAGTTTTACAGCGAGTGGGCGGTTCACCAATTGTACATTTAAATATGGTGGGGACATTGCCTATACCATACGGCGCAATCCCAATTCACACTTGGTCGTCGATAGCTGCCGATTCGAATGGTGTGATGGGAACGTGATCCAACTATTGGATGCGAGTGCAACCGAACCAAACACTTTTGCGCGCATCACGAACAGTGAATTTTATTACAATCAAACGGGTATTGCTGAATCTCAGCGATATCCCACCAATCCTACTTTGATCAAAAACAACCGATTTGTGGGCAATGAACTCGGAATCCATCTATGGTCCGCTACCAACTACCCCATCATCGATGGCAATTTCATGGCTGGAAATCGCCTAGATGGCCTGCGATTTCGGGGAGGATCGGGCTTGATGGTCAATAACATCATGACCGCCAATGGCCAAGATGGAATCTTTCATGAGTCCAATCCTGTGGGTGATAGCCTACGGGTGCTGAACAACCATCTGGTAGGAAATCGGCGACATGGGATCACGGTGATCAATGGAACGCCCAATCTGATTGCCACGAGCAACAACCTGCTGGCCTACAATTTCGGCTATGGCGTTTCCGAGGCATCGATTTTTACAGGAGATAATCCTTATCGACACAATGCATTTTGGAGCAATGGCAGCGGCAACTTTTGGGATGACAACAGTACTTTGCTCGATATACCTAGCTTGAACCAGGAACCCAATTCCGCTCTCAATGTCTTGGTCAACCCCGAATTGGTTCTCCTAGACAGTGGGGTAGTAGCTTCGAATCAGGTGGTAAATGCCCGCTTTGAAACTCGGCTCATGATTCAGGGAGGAGGATTGACTCCCGACGCATGGAGAGAGAAGTTGCTATGGAACCGAAATAATGGCCAGTTTTACCTTGTTTTAAGAAATACCGCAGATCAAGTAACCCTCGCTGACACCCTGCCCCAAGTGACGGCCGGAACGGCTTTTTGGGTAGTAGATATCGAGCAATTATCTCAGCCGAGCCCCCTTGCGGATCTGGGAGAAATCCTCAGTTATCTTCCAACCGAAGATTATTTTCAGCAAGCTCGTATCCAGCAAGCGACGGTTGATATTGGGGCCATGGAAAGCAATGACCAGGTCGACTTTTGTCAAGGAGACACCATTTTATATGTTGACCTTGCCGCTACAGGTGCGGAGACAGGGCTCACATGGAATGACGCTCTGACGGATCTACAGGCAGCTTTTGACTTGGTGAGCAGCGGAGCTTGTACCAGTATAAGAGAAATTTGGGTTAAGGAAGGAACCTATCGCCCAGATCCTGTGGACCGATGGCAGGCCTTTGAATGGCCGGCGGGTGTGAAGGTATTTGGCAGTTTCCCTGCAAATATGACCTCCCCTGGTAAAAATGACCGGAACTGGCCTAGCCAGCCCACGATATTGAGTGGAGAAATCGGTAGTCCTACGAACGAACAGGACAACAGTGTGGTGTTGGTGCTAATGGATAGTTTGGCCGGAACGGCTCACCTAGATGGGTTTATGATTGCTTCCAGTAATTCTTGGGACGCTGGAGATTTTCAGGATGATCCGAGCGGGATGTTGATTGAACACTCTGCGGATCTCAAAGTATGCATGCGCAATGTTTGGCTCACAGGCCATAAGGGAGGTGCGGGAGCCGCCCTTGGGACGAGGGGGAGCTCGGCTTTAGAATTAGAAGTATTCAACAGTCGCTTCTCGGAGAATTTCTCCAATTTCTCTGGTGGGGTGATGCACCTAGCTCCGGAAGGAGCTGAGGGAGAAGTTCGGGCTAGATTCACCAATTGCATATTTGACCAAAACATAGCCCAAGACTCAGGTGGAGTGGTCTATACCCGTATCCTAGACTCTGCTACGGTTATCCGTGACTTTATTCATTGCACTTTCTATGACAATCGGGCCTCATTGGATGCAGGTTTGGATTATGCTAAGTCATTCAATGGAGCCACTTTGGAGACCGAATATGAGAACTGCATTATCCATAGGGTCAGTTCTACGGCCGGTACGCCAGTAGCACGTTATCAAGGCGATGCGAGCTTACGACTTGCTTTTACCTTCTTAAATCTCCCAGACTGTGACTCTTTGGCGGTGAGCCCGAATCAACTTCAGTGTCTTGGTTTCATGAATTATGGAGGGAGCCCAGCTTTCATTGATAGCAGCACCTACGACCTACGTTTGGCTGAAGGCTCACCGTGCATTGGCACCGCGGATGAGTATGCGTCTCTCTTTGGCTTGGACACGGATTATGATTACCAGCCTCGGGTAGTCGATGGCAACGCCGACCAAGGTGCTTATGAGTTTCAGGGGACCACTCATCTACAGACTCGCAACTCGGCCCAGGACTGGACCATTTTTCCAAACCCAACGAGCAGCGAGCTTAATTTGCAAATTAAGGCCAGCTTAAAGCCCAATGCTACTCTGCGCTTATATGATCAGCAGGGACGCCAAATCTGGGTCCAGCCCTATAAAGCCCAGATTCGTTTAGGTCCATTGCCTCCAGGGCAGTATTGGCTTACCCTGCAAAATGGCCAAGAACGCTCGGCTCAAGCTGTACAAGTTCTGCCCTAGGAGATGGCTGGGTTGGGCAAATAAAAAGGGTGCAGTCTGGCCATAAGCTGGGCTGCATCTTTCTTTAGACCTCACCTCACAATATCTCAGGCTCTCAATTCTCAAACTCTCCTCTCACCTTTTTCCCTTAAGCTGAGCTTGATAGGCAAACATTTCATCCCGTAGGCGTGCCGCCTCAATGAAGTTAAGCTCTTTGGCCGCAGCCTCCATTTCTTTGCGAATGTTGGCAATCTTCTTTTTGAGCTCATCTTCATTCATGTACTCTGCTGCTTCTTCGGCGGCCACAGTTACCTTTTCTTCAAACTCTTCATAGCTCTTGGCTCGATTCCCTAGTGCAGACTCAAAAATGTCTTTGGTCTTTCTACGAACAGTTTTGGGAACAATGCCGTGCTCCTCATTATACTTGATTTGCTTCTCACGCCGGTATTCCGTCTCATCAATGAGCTTTTTCATGGAATGGGTGATCTTATCGGCGTATAAAATGACCCTCCCCTCAGAGTGCCGAGCTGCCCGGCCTGCAGTTTGGATAAGGGATTGGCCAGAACGTAGAAAACCTTCCTTATCTGCATCTAAGATGGCGACCAAGCCTACTTCTGGTAGGTCAAGCCCCTCCCTTAATAGGTTTACCCCTACCAGGACATCAAAGGTTCCCTCTCTTAGCTGACGTAGAATATCTACCCGATCCAACGCATCAATATCTGAGTGAATGTAGCGCGCCTGGATGTTTAAGTCACCCAAGTATTTGGTTAGTTCTTCAGACATTCGCTTAGTGAGGGTAGTGACCAATACTCGATTACCCTTTTTGACCTCGTTGTCGACCTCATCCAATAGGTCATCTACCTGGTTTGCCAAGGGGCGAACCTCTACCGGAGGGTCTAGCAGACCCGTAGGGCGGACGATTTGTTCTACCACAATTCCCGCTGACATTTCTAATTCATAATCGGAAGGGGTAGCACTCATATAAATGGCCTGATTGACTAGGGAATTAAACTCATCGAACTTTTGTGGCCGATTGTCCAGGGCCGAAGGGAGCCTAAACCCATGCTCTACCAGTGTCAACTTGCGTTGACGGTCTCCGTGAAACATCCCTCTAATCTGGGGCATGGTCACGTGACTTTCATCTATCACGCAGAGAAAGTCTTGTGGAAAGTAATCAATTAAACAGTAGGGGCGACTGCCGGGTTGTCGCTGAGAAAGATAACGGCTATAATTTTCAATACCCGAACAATAACCAAGCTCTCGCATCATCTCTAGGTCAAACTCTGTCCTCTCACGCAGGCGATTGGCTTCTAGAAACATGCCCTGATCTTCAAAATACTTAATCTGCTTGATTAGGTCATCTTGGATATCCCCAATCACTTCATTTAATACTTCCCGACGCGTAACAAATAAATTGGCTGGGTAAAGGGTGAAATCCCTAAGTGTTTCCACGCGTTTTCCGCTTTCAGGTTCTATGCGTTCTATCCGCTCTATTTCATCACCAAAGAAGATAAACCTGACTCCATAATCGTCATAAGCGGGATAGATATCGATGGTGTCGCCCTTTACCCTAAATTTCCCGGGTTCAAGGAAGTGAGGAGTCCGGCTATAAAACAACCTGACCAGTTTATCTAAGAATTGATTCTGGGTAATGACCTGACCTACGTTGGCGTAGTAAATATTGGCCTCAAAATCTTCGGGCCGTCCGATACCATAGATGCAACTCACAGAAGCCACCACAATCACATCCCTTCTGCCGGAGACCAAAGCCGTCGTAGCACGAAGGCGAAGCTTTTCAATATCTTGGTTGATCGAGAGGTCTTTTTCAATGTAGGTATTGGTCGAAGGTACAAAGGCTTCGGGTTGATAGTAGTCATAGTAGCTGATGAAGTACTCGACTAGGTTATGGGGAAAAAACTCCTTGAACTCTCCATAAAGCTGAGCAGCCAGGGTCTTGTTGTGGCTAATGATGAGGGTAGGGCGGTTCAGTTTGGCAATTACATTTGCCACTGTAAATGTCTTTCCAGAGCCAGTCACTCCCAGCAAGGTCTGATGAGGCTCAGATTGCTTAATGCCTTCTACCAACTGCTCAATGGCTTGAGGCTGGTCACCAGAAGGAGTATACTCGGATTGTAGATCAAAAGTAAAGTCTTTGGTTTCGGGCATGATGTTGAGCTTGTGAGAACGAACAGTTTTTTGTGCTTTTGTGACAATAGTTCTTGGTGAGAGAAGGTAATTTACCTTAGTTTAAGGTACTAAGGAAACCACATGCGACTACTTCTTTTGCTTTTTTGCTTGCTACCTGTACATTTCTTGGGACAGTCATTGCTCATACGGCAGGCTCGAATTTTAGATGTACCAGGAGGTGAAATAATTGGCCCCTATGACCTGAAAATAGACCAGGGCCTGATTGTATCCATGGAGTTAAGTGCTGAGGCACAATTGTTTGCTGAAGATACCTTGTTGGCCAACGGCCGTTATGTAATGCCAGGTCTAGTAGATGGACATGTTCATCATTTCCAATCCGGAGGATTATATGCAAGGCCTGACGTCATTGATTTACGTGCGGTACGCCCATATCAAGAAGAACAAGCCTGGCTTTGGGATAACATTCCTGAGATTTGGCTTCGATACTTAGCTGCGGGAATTACCACTACCTTTGATTTGGGAGGTCCCTTGAAGAACTATTCCCTCAGGGACAGTGCCAGCCAAACGGTCTCCCCTAATATACGGTTAACGGGACCTTTACTCTCTTCCTATCAACCAGCAGAGTTTGGGGGGGAAGATCCGCCCATTATTCTTGTTCAAAGTCCTGAAGAAGGAAGGATCAAGGTCCGAGAGCAACTACCTCTCAAACCGGATTTTATCAAAATATGGTACATAGTTCTTCCTGGTCAAGACCCCCAGCGTTTTTTTTCCATCGCTAAGGCCATCTGTGATGAAGCGCATCAAGCAGGGATTCCAGTTGCTGTCCATGCTACTCAATTGAATACAGCTAAAAAGGCCATCGAAGCCGGGGCAGATTTTTTGGTTCACAGCGTGAATGATCGCTTAGTAGACAGTGCTTTTGTTGAGTTGATGCTGCAAGAGCAGGTATATTACTGCCCTACTTTAACGGTAAGTCAGTCGTATGAGGAAGTCTTAGCCGGTCGCCCAGACTTGCGTGACCTAGATTGGAGTCTAGGGCAAGCCGAAGTAATCCGCAGTTTGTGGACTTTGCCTCAGTTGGAACCTGAAGCACGGCCAACTTGGGTAGATCGACTCATCGCAGAACCCCTCTCGGAGGATCGCCGCAGGCCGATCATGGCCACCAACCTAAAAACATTGGCCCAGGCAGGAGTACCCATCATCACAGGAACCGATGCCGGCAATATTGGAACTTTACATGCCAGTAGCTACGCTGAAGAGCTTGAGGCTATGCTAGACGCTGGACTAAGTCCTACTCAAGTACTGAGGGCATGCACCTCCCATCCCGCCGCCTTTTTTGGCCAAAAAGCAGGTCAAGTTGCTGTGGGATATAAGGCTGATTTGTTGATGCTAGATGAAAATCCGCTGGAAGACCCTTTTGTAGTGAATCAACCTACTGTGGTTCTGAAAAATGGGAAAATGCTTTATCCTAGCAAAATGGTTGCCCAAAGTGCTCAAGATGTTGCCAGTCTTTGGGCAAGTAGTTGGAGAGTAGGTGCCTGGAAAATACTGGGTGAAATGTTACATCCAGGTATTGTGATGAAAGATCGTGGGCGGCAGTGGGTCGGAAGGAATCGGGTAATATTGCTCCTTCAAAATCGGCAGGTTCCCTCAGGAACCCTTCAACTGTATGAGCAGGAGCAAGGTTGGCTGCTTCAGTGGGGGGACCGCTCCATTTTTCTCAAGATTAAACAGGGGAAGGTAAGTGAGATTTGGCTGTAGAGGCTGTTTGGATGTTGAGTTTACGGCCAAAACTTGTCTCGCCACGAGTACTTGGGATTAAGGGGCCCCACTAGGAGTCTGACCGCGCCGATTATTCTCGAAACAGCTCACTATTCCTCCAAAAATCTGCTTGTCAGAACCCAAAAATCCTGCGTTTGGGCTCGAAATGCCGAAACCGAAACAGCCTCTAAGATCTAGCTAAGGAGCAGAGCTATTAGTGAAGAATGGCTAATTCACCTAGCTTCGTGGTCCATTGAAAGAAGACATTGGTCAGATAGGCTATATTGTTGCCCACTGATATGCGAATAGTTTGTATTTCCGATACCCATGGCTTTCACCATCAGCTGGAACTCCCTGATGGGGACATTCTGATCCACGCTGGTGATTTTTCTAAACAAGGGACTCCGGAAGAAATTCACTCTTTCTTGACCTGGTTTAATGAACAAGCCTTCACACACAAAATATTTATTGCTGGGAATCACGATTTCCTAGCCGAGACAGATCCCATTCGTTTCCGGGAGATGATTCCTTCAGGGTTGATCTACCTTGAAAATGATGGAATTGAACTAGAAGGGCAGTACTTCTGGGGCTCTCCCATAACGCCCTGGTTTTTTGACTGGGCCTTTAATCGGCACCGAGGAGAGGAAATTCAACCTTATTGGGAGGCCATTCCGCCAGAAACCAGCGTCCTTATTACCCATGGACCTCCTTATGGGATTCGGGACTTAAACGTACAAGGACAACTCACTGGCTGTGGGGATCTGAATCGCCGTATATGGCAGGTCAGGCCATCCCTTCATCTATTTGGCCATATTCACGAGGCTTATGGAATCACAGATATCGATGGGATTAGGTTTGTGAATGCAGCAATGTTGGATGTAGATTATCAAGAATTTCGCCAACCCATCGTTTTGGAGTTGTAATTGCTTGGTCTCCGTTAGATGAAAAAACTTTTAGGAAATAGATGGTTCCTACTTTCTAGTATCACGCTGGTGATTGTATTGGGGCTAGGCTTTTTGCTTGGGTTGTCGCCTTGGTGGCTAAGGCCAAACCAGCCTTTAGAGAATGTCGAAGCGGTGATTGTAGAGGGATTTCTTTCTGATGAAACCATGTGTGAGGTTGGGGAATACTTGCTCTCAAATACGTCTTTGTTAGCTTTTACTACCGGTACCAATCGGAGCTCAATGGTTTGGCGGGGTAGGGAGGCGGGTACCATCAGGTGGGAACTAGATCATGAGTCTTTTTCTTGGCAGGAGGGAGATCCCATTCCTAGCTTTAGGATGAAGGGACATGGGCAAAAGTGTAATGGATTTGAGACTATATGGAAGGTCAAGGTTAATGATGAAACCTTATTCGAGGGAGAAATGCCGACCTATCAAGCAAGGGAGTTTACCTACCAAAACACGGAGTTTCCTTATGCCATTCAAGAGGTAGAAATTGGGCTTCATCATCCAAATCCGGGTCCAGATTGCCGTTGGATTCTTTGGTACGTATTCTTAGAAGGAATGGAGGACGTAACCCAACGAATTACATTTATCCCGGACGATAAAACGAAGCCTGTTTGGCCCTTGCCTGCTACCCTAAGTGAAACCGGAAAAAATCAGCTAATGGATGAGGGTTTGAATCCTCAACGTATAATGACTGTGCCCATACAACCAACCTCGAAGATGCGAACCTTGCAAGCTGCAATTTCTTTGAAGCATTATCTTCTAAAAGAATACCCCAGCATCAAAAAACTAAACATTCTCACCGGAAATCTCCATGCTCGTCGCTCTTGGGAGTGCTATCAGTATGTTTTCCAGGATACCGATATTGAGGTAGGGGTAAAGCGTTTTACCTATTTAGATTACTCTCTTCAGGAGTGGTGGACCAATCCTGAAGCTAAGGAGAACTTGATCACACAACTCAAAAAATATTTTGGATGGAGGGCTTGGAAACTGACCCACTAAGCTTCTATTCATAGCTTTAATGAGTAGCTTAGGGATATCCATAACCTAAGAGGCGAAATCGGCCTATTTATTTACCTGAAATCAATCGCATGAAGCTTTACCAGAGCCTGGAGTATCACATAGATAACAGAATCGCCTTCTTAACTTTGAACCGGCCTGAGCTAGGGAATACCTTGGACGAGGTACTTATGGTAGAGTTGAAGGATGCATTTATGGCTGCAGAGCAAGACCCACAGGTCAAGGTGATGATACTCAGGGGTAAAGGGACTTCATTTTGTCTTGGGTTGGATCCTGAGCACCTTCTTAAAGCTCAAGGTTACACTCTTGATCAAAACTTAGCCGAGGCAAGCACCCTCGCTCAGCTCTATTTGAATGTATATCGCAGTACCAAGGTGGTGATCGCCCAGGTGGAAGGCGATGCCCTAGGAGCAGGGGCCGGGCTGGTTACGGTTTGTGACTTTTCCTTCCTCTCCGATGGAATTAGACTTGGATATCCAGAGGTTAAGTTAGGTCGAGTACCTGCTTTGATGATGCCCTTTCTCATCCGAAAAGTAGGAGAGACCCGTGCTAAGCAGCTGATGCTTGGGGGGGGGATGATCGACGCGCATGAAGCTTTTCGGTTAAATTTGGTGACTGGGGTTTTTCCATCGGAGCAGATCAAAGATAAAGTGGAAGGTTTGGCCCAGGAGATTTGTCAACAAAATTCTGCGGCTAGCCTTCAACTAACCAAGAAGATGTTGGCAGACATCCAAGACTTTCCGTTAGAAAATGCCATTAAGTTTGCGGCGCGCCTAAGTGCAAGGGCTCGTAACACGGAGGAATACCTACGAGGTTTGAAGGCCCAGTTGGACGGCAAAGAGGTGGATTGGTAAGCCTTTAGAGAGAAAAAATCGGGGTATGGGTTACGGAACCATGGCCATAAGGATGAGCGACCCCCCCAACATACCCTGTACTTCCGTACCCTGATGATCGTTTTTCTTCCGTCCACTTGCTTCTTTTCTGATAAAAAAGCAATCTCGCTTCACCCTTCCAAAGTTAGTCGAGGTTTCGTGCGCGTTGTAAAAGCCACATGTCTGCTAATACCAGCGCTGCCATAGACTCTACGATGGGAACTGCCCGTGGAACTACACATGGGTCATGTCTTCCCTTGCCTTGAACCACGGCAGGATGGCCCTGCTCATCCACACTAGGCTGATCTTGCATAATGGTTGCCGTGGGTTTGAAGGCTACTCGAAAAACGAGATCTTCTCCTGTGCTAATGCCTCCCAGTACCCCTCCTGCGTGATTGGTACGGGTCCGGATTTGGCCATCCTCCTGATAAAACAGATCATTATGTTCGGAGCCGTACCATTTTGTCCCTTCGAATCCTGAACCGATTTCAAATCCTTTTACGGCGTTAATTCCAAGCATAGCAGCGCCTAATTGGGAGGAAAGCTTGTGATAAATAGGTTCTCCCCAGCCAGCCGGAACGCCTTTGACCCTGCATTTGATGACTCCTCCGACTGAGTTTCCAGCTTTGCGCGTTTCATCGATAAGTTGATATATTTTTTCTGCCAGTTCGGGATCTGGGCAACGCGTCGCCTGCTGGTATTCACTGTCCAATTTGATGGAGGCAGGGTCCTCGTTTAACTTCAACTCATGAATAGATTCGACCCAGGCTTCTACTTGGATGGGACCAGCTTGCCGAAGTAGCAGTTTGGCTACCGCGCCGGCAATTACTCTAGCTACGGTTTCACGAGCAGAGGATCTACCTCCTCCTCGGTGATCTCTCAGTCCATATTTTGCTTGATAAGTATAATCTGCGTGGGAAGGACGAAAAGCCTTAGCAATGTGGGCGTAATCCTGAGATCGAACGTTCCGATTTTTTACAAAAAAAGCTAGGGGAGTGCCCGTACTCACGTTGTCTACATGACCAGATAGTAGGTCAAAGGTATCGCTTTCCTTTCTCTGGGTGGTAATGCGACTGGTGCCAGGCTTACGGCGGTCTAGTTCAGATTGGATAAATGCGAGGTCAAGCTTGAGTCCCGCTGGACAGCCATCTATTACCACTCCAATCCCCTCTCCATGGGATTCTCCAAAACTAGTCATGCGGAACAAGTGCCCAAATGTATTCATGCCCAAAACTATCAAATTCCTGATTTAGGCGAAATGAGATGTCTATCGTGAATACAGATTATTACAAAAAATCCCTCCCTAGGGTGAGTAGGGAGGGAGTAAAGTCCACATAAGTGGAAATATCGTTACTTCACCATCAGAGAAGTCGAAGCACGCTTTCCTTCAGCGTTGACAAAGTTGACAAAATACAACCCAGCAGGCATGTCGCCGCGCTCGATGTTGAGCTCTTGTCCACGAACATTGTCGTAGCTACGAACGGTCCTGCCATCTAGGCCCATAAGCTTAACCGCAAAAGACTCTCCAGTAGGATTGTCAAAACGAATGGTGGTCGATTGGCTCATGGGGTTAGGAGCTACAGAAAAGCCTAAGTCCAACACTTGGTTACGAATAGAAGCAGTGGTAGCACAAGCGTCCACAACATCAGCCAAGATGATGTAGAAATCCTGGCAGTCAGTTTGGTCGGCATTGTTGTCCTTGCCTTCAGACCCCCATGGGTTGCTCCCATCTTCTGGTCCCTGGTTAAATACAAAGTTGATTCTTGCTATACCCGTAACGCCATAATACGCATCTGGGTCATTGATGTAAGCGGTGAAGACGTCGTTTCCGTCATTTTTGGCGGTCACTGCACCACTTGCATTCCAGTCGATGCCAGTACCCCATCCTTCATTTACATCAGCCGTTCCTCCTGAGTGATAACCAAGTGCGTCCAATCCCGAAAAGTCACCAGGAGCATTGGAACAATTCAGAGAGTTGTCAAATACGATTTGGATACCTCCTTCTGGATCGTTACAAGCAGAGATTGCTCCACTGTTGTTCTGAGCAAAAGCTGTAGCACTGAAAAGAATGGCAGCAATCAGAGTAAATAATTTGTTCATTGTAGCAGTAACGTTTGAGTAGTAAAAGTTAATGTTGGTAAGGATTTAAAGAGCGAGACCCTAAGTCAGGTCTATTGAATTGTAAACATAGCGTTTTTTAGATTTTTATATACCTCCTTTCGGGCCACTTTATAAACCGGACCTTACTTAGGGATTATGATTGGTTAACTGTAAGTACTCAAAGACCCCAATCTTCCATTGGACCCGCTCAGAAGGTGTTTCGGAAAATGAAAGATATTGAGCAGCCAATAATACGGGTTGAATGGTTGGGCTTTTAACTGGTAAAACCCCAATTTGCATACTGTTTTATGTTAGACCTTACATCTTGTTCTAGTCATATATTCTTGCCATGAGGATTCTGTTGCTATTCATATTCGCCCTATCTACTCAAATTACATTTGCCCAATGGTATACCCTCGCTTATCAGGCGAATGCAGGGAATCCTGGAGCATTAAATGTGCAGAATGATGATGACCTTACAGGGTGGTTGGCCATGACCAATTTGGTCGTCAATTCCAACGCCAATGCCTGGTCAGATGCTCGGGCGATTCCTTTTGCCTTTCAATACTTTGGAAATGCCGTAACCACCGTACGGGCCACCTATCATGGACTCCTGAGCTTTGGAACCCCGACTTTCATTCCCGGGGGGAATGTTACCTTGCCTACCCTCAATTTAGAGGACCGGACCATTGCCTGTTTTTGGGATGAATTTGCCAGTGATGGACTTACGGGAGCCGATGACTATGTGATGACTCAAACATTTGGCACTGCTCCCAATCGGCAGTTCTGGATTCGCTGGTCAAACATGGAGTACGGAAACCCCAGTAGCAACCTGGACAATAGTTTTGCCGTGGTGCTGGAAGAAACCAGTAACAATATTTATCTGGTCGATATGCGGGCCAATAATGCCGCAAACTTATCGACCAGCCTAGGTCTACAAAATACCAGTACCTGTGGTGCTGCTTGGATGTTGGATCAGGTTCAGCCTGATGCCACCAACACAACTCTTCCTACCGATAACGACTATTATCAATTTAGCCCTGTAGGAACTTTGGCCGGGACTTACACCGTCGGAGGGGCAGCATCCGACTTTCCAGCTCTTAGCAATGGCGCTGCCTTACTTGGTTGTGGCATCTCAGGAGCGGTGGAGTTCTCCGTACAAACGGGAACTTATCAGGAGCAGGTGCGGTTGCCCATTATCCCTGGCGTTTCTGCTGCGGATACGGTCTGGATTCATTCTCAGTCAGGTGATAGTACAGATGTCGTATACTCTTGGCCGTCTACGAATACTTTTGGAAACAATTTTACCCTCCAAATGAATGGGGCTGATTATGTGACTATTCAAGGCATGACCTTTGAACGAACGGGTACCAATCTTTACGGCGGAGTAATAGAGGTGAATAACCAGTCCGAAAATGCCCGTTTCCTTCGTAATCAAATTCTAGGCATCAATGGGGTAGCCACGGCGAATCGAGATCTTTTTCTGGGTTCTTTCCTACCTAATGGCCTAGAGATTCTGCAAAATTATTTCAATGGTGGCTCCAAAGGGATTAGCCTTTCTGGGACCACTGGGTACTCCCCTCAGGTAATTATTGCAGGCAATAAACTAGAGAACTGCTACAGTCAGTCGGTTGAGCTGAGCTTTTTGCTGAGTCCGGTAGTGGGACTTAACGAGGTTACTTCTACTGCGGGCTCTCCTACCCATACAGGTTATTACCTCAACTCTATGCAAGGCCCTTTGTACTTTGCTGGTAATAAGTCAGACGTTACTGGGATCGGGGCTTCATTTTTAGGTAATATAAATGTGACGGGCATTCCTTCAGAAGTAAATAACAACATGCTGAAGGGAAGTACCACTGGACTCCGTTTGGCTACCACCTCCTTGATAAATTTCTATTTCAACAGCATCCAAAGTTCTGGAGCAGCAGGCAGTGCTTTGAGTATCCAGGCTGGTGTACAAGATATCTCGGCTCAAAATAACCTGCTTCGGAGTGCCAACGCCACATTGGGATATGTCATGAACGTAGTCAGTGCGACTCCCTTGAATACCATTTTCCCTGCTTCTGATTTTAATGGATTCTCTATTGCCGGAGGAGCAGCTTATATCGTATACAATGGGCTTGGACTAAATGATTTATGCGCTTGGCAAGTTGCCACTGGATTCGATGCGAATTCTAACAGCTTTGATCCAGAGTTTGACCTGGCAAACGGACTCTACGCCCAGTCTCCCTTATTACAATCAGCCGGAACGCCGATTGCGACCATTCCTTTAGATATTGATTTACAGACACGTAGCGTGACCGCGCCCAGTCAGGGAGCCAATGAAATCTCAGCTCCTACCTGTACTCCATTGGCGGCGGGTACCTATGTAATAGGTGCTTGTGGGGATTACCGATCCTTTAATGAGGCAGCAGCTATATTGAATACTTGTGGGGTGGCCGGAGCCGTGGTCTTTGAGGTCTTAGCCGGCACGTATAATGAACAAGTAAGCTTAGGTGTCATTCCTGGAGCGAGTGCCGTTAACACCGTCAGTTTCCGTTCCCAAGCGGCGGATAGCAGCACGGTTATCCTATCTTGGGCTTCAACCGCGGCGGGTGGAGACAATTACGTACTGGACCTAGACGGAACTGAGTTTGTGACCTGGGAAGATATGACCCTGTATCGTACTGGAAACTTAGCCGAAGGCACGGTGCTTCAGGTACAAGGAGCTGCTAACAACAACAGCTTTCTTCGCATACATTTTTTGGGAGGAGGGCAGAATGTAACCAGCGCAAGCTTAATCCAGGCCAATAACTCAGAAGTCTCAGGGCTAGACATCCAGAACTGTCAACTTCAGGGTGGGAGTTACGGCATATGGGCCAGCGCAAGCCTTGGAAATAATCTGCTCAATTGGAACTTTAACCAGGTTGAACTCTTTGGGCAGCAGCTTGGTGGAGCTATGCTGAGTGAACTCCAAAACTTCACCTTCGCGAATTTGCAAATATTGTTGACGGTAAATGGAACGGCCTTTCAACTGAACAACTCTTTTGGTGGCAGCCTCACCCAATCTTATATCCAAAATGATGTGGGAGGAAGTGGTCTTCACTTCGATAACGTCGGAACCTTAGCCAACCCTGTTCTGGTCGTCAACAATCGGCTTAGCATAGGAGGAAATGGAGTAGATCGGAAGGGATTGTTCATTACCAACGGCAGCGACGGACTTAACCTTTTGCATAACAGTATCTATATTCATGGCGACAATTTAGCCACACACTATGCCATCGAGATGGATGGGGTAGGAGCTAACAACCTGATCGAAAATAATCTATTTGTTAAATCTACCACAGGCCCAGCTGCCAAAGCTACTGCAATCGCTGACTTGGCTGGAAGCAACTTCAATGATTACTACAGTACTGGTGGAAATTTGATGGAAGCCAATGCCCTCACCTACCTGGATTTAGCCGCCTGGCAGCTTGCCAGTGGAGGAGATGGCCAGTCTTTGAATATCGATCCATTATTTGCTTCTGTGACTGACCTGAGGGTAGCGGCCATTCCCCTGAAACAAGCTGGAAATAACCAGGGGATCACCACTGATTTTGAGGGTGATGCTCGGACTGTAGCAACTCCTGATCTCGGCGCAGATGAGTTTTTGCCACAGATTTATGACAATCTGCTAAATTCCTGTGTGACGTTTGACCCCGTGGTTTCTACGGGTAGTGGAGAATGGATTTACCTATACGCAGACCGAGAGCTGGTCGCGGCAATCAATGATCAAGGCAATATCTTAGGAACCATTTCAGGGGAGGTGTATGTTAATACTGCAGCCATTCGTCTTGACTCTGATGGGAATCGTTACCTTGATCGAAACTGGCACATTTCCACTACCAATGTGCCAGCCACTCCAGTCAGCGTTCGCCTTTATTTTCTTAATGATGAATTGACCGATTTAATGGTCGTAGACCCTTTGGTCACAGGACCTGGAGACCTTTCCGTTACGAGATACTCTGGCAACAATGAGAACTGTGATTTGAATGATAACCAACCCTTTCCCGGAGCTCCATATCAGGTCTATGGTCCTGGAGTTAATGTGAATGGCAACCTCTTCGGTGTGGACTATTTTGTCCAGTCAGATGTAGAGAATTTCTCTGAATTTTATTTGAACAGCACAGGCGTTGTTCTTCCCCTTGAAATCCAGCACTTTAGGGCTGAGCTTGTGAGCGGGGGAGTGGCGTTAACCTGGGGATTACCCAAGGATGTGTTTTGGCAAAAGCTAGAAGTCATTCGAACCGGGAAAAACCAGGTACAGGAGCCAATAGCAACCTTGACTCCAGATCAATATCTCTCAGGTCAGCATTCATTTAGCTTTCTGGATGAAGATGCACTGACTTTTTCGGGTTCAACGCTTGAGTATCAATTAAGGGTAAAGGATCAAAATGGATCTTCTTATCTAAGTCAGGTCGAGCAAGTCCTAATTGGAGGATCTCAATGGTCTATGAAACTCGCCCCCAATCCGGCTAAGTCTTCTGCTTTTGTACACCTTGACCAAGTAGAGCGATTTACTCCAGTTGAAATAGAAGTTTTTGATTTGCATGGACGACTGGTCTGGGAGAAACAACTTGAAATGGATAATTCCAATACCCAGCAAGAGTTACCAATTGCAGAATGGGGTAAGGGAATCTTCTTAGTCAAAGTTTCTATTGCAGGAAAAAGACAAATTCGGAGGCTCTCAATTCAATAATAAATCGCCTAGTTTAGGGTTGTGTACCCCGTATCCTATTTAAGCATTTGGTTTGCAGCAATCGAGGTATGATCTATGGAGCTATGCTAATAAGAATGGACATCTTTCACAACATACTCCCGCCCCTTGATTACCGTTTTTCCAATGTCCACTTGCTCATTTCTGTGGGCCAAAATAATACCGGAAAGTCAGCATAGGCAGTGGAATAGGCATGAAGAAGTTATTCTGAATGGGAACTCCTCCTCTTACTCGGCGCTGATTAGTAAACCCAAAATAGACGAGTAAAAAGTCTAAGGACATATCCCAAATTTCCAACCTAGGACCAGCACTGAGGGCGTAAATATTGGTGAAGTTGTAGTCATTGCCATTTCGGTTGCCACTTCTGATGTACCAGCTTTCACTGACCAAGGAAAGCCAATTTGTTACAGAAAGGCGGGTGCCTAGGGATATCGTAGGGTTTTGCCCGACGTAAGTTTGGTTACCGACGGCTGAGATTTGGTCTAGCCCTACACCCCAGCCGAGGCTTAGGGTTGCTTGGAGGTTTTTACCCTGATAGGTAGTAGAGGCAAACCCATGAGCAATACCAGCCACGCCTGAGCGGGTAATTATACCAAACGTATTGATGCCGCTGCCAATGTACCATCTTTCATTCAGAGGCTGACTGTAAGAAACCCTAACGTATAGTGGAAGGGTGAGTTGTTGGGCAATTGCACTCAGAAAAATCAAGGATAGCTCTGTTCCTGCGGCGACGGTAAGACCTCGAAAGGGAGTAAAGCCTATGGTATTGACCAAGAACCCCAAGTTTTGATAATAGCTCTCGCCTCTCTCTAGGGGGAGAGCAGAAGTAGTGAGTAAATATTGATGCCCCATTAAGCGATTGGCTCTCTGGAGGATGGCATTCTGGTCTATAGGTGCTTCGGGGGATAGGTCTAAGGTGGCGACGTCTTCCAACCTTAGGTACCGTTGGTCTAGCCCTTGATCTCTTAAGACAAAGCCCAGGGCATCAACTTCTTCCACTTCTCCCCAAATCTCCTCCCCTCCCCATAATATTACCCTGATAGGAAGCGGGTATTCTGTTTGAGATAGAGCTTTTAGCTCTTGAAATGCTTGCCAAAGAGAGCCTGCCTTCTCGTGAATTGCATTTTTGAGAAAGGCCAACTCGCTTTGTGGGATGGGGTGGCCCTCCGTGTTGCCATCTTTATAATAGAAAAACAACAAATAGCTTTCTGACGTCAAGGGAATTAACCTCAAAGAATCTATTTCTGCTTGATCCTTTCCTAGTACTTCTTCCATGTGGTATCGCTGGTACTCCGAGTGCTCAATGGTAGGACCTACCAAGGGGCTGAGTATAACTACTTCTGCATCTGGCTGAGCGCACAAGAAATGAGGACCCACAAGGCCCAGCGTAAATGAAAAAATGAACAACAACTTGCGACGGAGAAATTTCATGGCCTTGGTTTGGAGAGATCTGATAATGAGTGTCTATGGAAAAGGGTACCGTGGCACCTTTAATTAGGTAATTTACTTCCTGGCTCAATTTGCGGATTATCTCGCGGAAAGTCATTTTCTACGATTAGCCTAAACATCCTAATAAATTTACCGTTCGCGGCTTGACATTTACCATTGAAACCCTCACCTTTGTAATCCCATTTCGGGGAGATGTCGATCATTCTTTTCTGGCACAATTTTTTGATACTTTTTCCAAGAAAAATTTGGCAGTTACAAAAAAGAGGTTGATATTTGCCCACCCATTACGAAAGTGGTGGAATGCAAGATACTAAGAAGCTCCT
>CAZFPQ010000040.1:0-9039 GCA_964521065.1 uncultured Bacteroidia bacterium
ACTTTATCATAAAGGTACAGCGGGATCAGTTTGACCGCGCGACCAATCTCTTGGTGACGTCGAATCAGCGAGCCAAGCATAACCGTTTTGTCAAAAAATCGAACCTGAGCTTTCAACCAAAAATTGAGACAGAGGGTGGCTCTATCCAGGTGACAACCATCGGTTCCTCCCACGGCGATGCCTCCGACATTTTGCTGACCAAAAACCATCCCAATGGCAATGAGATTTGGTCCAAGCGATTTGGGGGGAATAGCTACGACAAAGCCAGCTCCATTCTGGCTACCGAGGATGGCTACCTCATCATTGGGTCCACCAGTTCCTACGGCAAGGGCAACTATGACATGTTTGTCATCAAGACCGATAAGCAAGGACGCAAACAATGGCAAAATACCTACGGTGACTTCTATAACGAATATGGATACACCGCCGAGAAAACCGAAGCAGGCTACCTCATCAAAGGAACCATTCAGCATTGTACGTCCAACTCTGATGTGTTCAACCGGGAATGCACCACCCATGTATGGTTCGTTGCCATCGATGAAAAAGGGAAAGAAATATCTAGCCAAATCTTAGAGGAGATATAAGCCCCAGGCCTGAAACAAAGCAACTTCCCCCTAGACCCTAAGCCATTCGGAGCGCCCTTCTATGACTAAGAAACTTTCTTTCTGGTTTTAACTTCCTAGGCACATTCATCTGCCTTATGACTAGCCACTGCAACTAACCGTTGGGGTGGCTAGTTATGCTTACGGTCCTTATTGTTGAGCATGGAAGTGATTCGATGAGTTAACTATCTTTACAAATAAGCAATTTGACTATACTGACGGGTATGATTTCTACACCTTACTCTCCCACTACATAACACTAAAGAATAGCCAAAATGGAAATACTTCTTAAAATACTATGTTTGATCCTTATTGGTGCTACTACAACAATAGCTCAGGACAGGGATGAAGAATGGGACGCTTATATAGCCTTCTATGAAGATGGACATCCCGGATCAACTACATTAAGGATGGACTTGATCGATAAAGCGCCGATTGAGGAATTCCCCTACGTTTTAGTTACTGGGATAACCTATGAAACCTCAAGAGAAGACGGGTTTCCAGAGGGTGAAACGTTTCAGATCCTTTATAAGCTTGAGGATGAGCTGGTCGAACTTGTTGCTAAAGAAACGGAATCAGTTATAGTGGGCTCCTTCACGTACAAGCAAGAGAGGTTGGAATACCTATACATAAAAGGAGAAGTCGGATTAAAAAGAAAGATAGAGGATTTTTATGCCGAGAATTTCCCGGAGTATGAATTTTACCTAAAAATAGAAGAAGATAAAGATTGGAGCCATTACAGGGAATTTCTCTATCCTAACGAAGAGACATTGGATTATATGGCTGACGAAGCTGTTATACGTCACTTGAAGGAAGCAGGAGATCCACTAACAAAGGCAAGAAGAGTTGATCATTACCTATATTTTCCGACGAAATTGGACATGGCTAAATGTGCAGAGGAATTGAAGAAGCTTAACTTTTTGATTCAGTTCTCAGGAAAAAATGAAAAGTCCTCTTTGCCGTTTGAACTCCAAGTCTATAGGGTTGATCAGGTAGACATTGAATCTATTTATTCGATAACTTCTAAGCTTCGGAAAGCTGCAGAGGAGTATAATGGAGATTATGATGGATGGGAAACCTCAGTAGAGAAAGAATAGAAAAAAGCGGATGTCTATCGACTTTGAAGCATCAACCGGCCTAATTGCAGGCATTCTTCGTCTAACGAACCCATAGCATGCCATCAAAGCCCTTTAGCATGAACGTAATCAAAGGACTATATGAAACCCACCTATTCGTAGAGAAGCTCGAACGCTCAATCGAATTTTACGGAGAGGTACTTGGCTTGAAACAATGCCATTTTGAAGCGAAGCGCAGGGCTGCATTTTTCTGGATGGGCAAAGACAAACAGTCCATGTTGGGGCTATGGGAAAAGCCCAAAGAAGAAGTGCATGTGCGACACTTTGCCTTCGAGAGCGACCCCGAGTGGATTCTGCATGAGTCGGTTGATTACCTGAAAGCCAGAAACCTGGCCTGCCGGAACTTCTTGAATGACGGAACTGAGCGTCCCATGGTTTTCGCCTGGATGCCCGCCATCGCGATTTATTTTGACGATCCCGATGGCCACGTACTAGAGTTCATTGGGATTCTTGAAGGCGAGGGCAAGCCCGAGCATGGGATCGTTTCTCATGAGCGTTGGGTGGAGCTGGCCGGAAACCAAAAGTAAGTGACTCAGGTGTAATACTTACGAAACAAAGGCGAATTCGTAAGCTTGATGAGGGAGAATGAATGTTTCGCTCTGCTGATTTTTGTCGTACACCCCATTTGCCCAATACAAATCTTTTTCCTAAAAAAAAGACTTCACTTGGGACATGATTTTTAGTAACAACTGATGGGAGGGAGGCTCTTGCGTGACTTCTTCCCAATAAACTGGGTTACCCTCTGATTGAGGATAGCGGGGAGGACGAGCCGTTAAAGGAAGAAGACGAAACATGTCAAAATGGAGGATACTACCCTCTCCTTCAAGCGGACGAGAAACAGAAATGGCAAGTCTTAACCTATCCCCTGAAAGCTGAATCCAATCCATGACAAATACTCCCTCGGATTCATTGATCATGATTAATGCATCCTCATACTGAGAACCCCATAAGTTTAACTTATTGAAAGCATTGCTTGGAGATAGGTCAGAATTAAGTCTATATCCATCAAAGGAGGAATAAAAGTCTTTATTATCAGGGGAGAAATTGGAATCATATTGTTCTAAAAGCCCTAAACGTCTTTGCAAGCTTTTATAATCTGCTAAGTAGTCATTTCGCTCAGCCTCTAGTTGTATCATTTGCCATGATTCTGTAGCTTTTCTATTTGTTGAGTCCTGAAATACTACCCTGGTTCGATCTGACTCTTCTGAGAAGTCCCTAAGGGATTTCTCTCCCTGAAGGCTATCAACCATCTTCCTCAACTCCTCGATTAAAAGTCGTTCGGAAAAAAGCTGATCTTTAAGGATTTGAATTTGTGCTTCATGAAAAGGCGGAGCTTTTATTTCAGCTTTTAAAGAGTTGAGAAAGCGTACTTCCCTATCTAGGAGTTCTTGAAGTTCCACTAAATGCCTTTCTGAGTAAAACCCCAGTCCGTCAAATAAGGCAATCAGAGAATCATTCTCGCTACGCAGGGCAGTAAGTTCTCGCTCGTAAATCCCCGTGACAATCTCTCTAGTAGCATCAAAGACCTCCTTCATGATTTCTCGTTCTATCTCCACCTGTTCCCGACTGATAGGAGCTTTCCTATATATAGAGGAAGCGAGATAAACGGCATCGATTACTCGTTGATTGAGTGTAAGTTGATCCACCCAAAAGGTGGTATTATCCGCCGAAGTATTTAATGGAGGAGCATTTAATTGATTTGCCATCAGCCTAACTAGGGAGGTTTGCCGAGAAAGTTGCTGCTGATATGAGACTAGGGTTTCGGTCAAAAAGACAAACTTATCTCTTTCCAAAGAATCCTTGAGTTTCTGGATTAGAATTTCATCTTCAAGGAGTGAATAGCTTTTTGTATCCAATCCTGCAAGTTCCTTTTCCAAATCTATCACTTGACCATGAAGGTCTCGATTCATTGATTTTAGATCCTTGATTTGCTGCTGAAAGTTTTCGAATTCCGCCTTCAAACTAAGGGGATTTTTGGAGTACATCTTTGCCTTCTGCTTCCAAAATTTTTGTTCGGCCTTAGAGACTTGTCCTAATGCCTTCATAGGGAAAAAAAACTGTAAGAAGATCAATAGGGTAAAGATTGATGGAACAGCGTTCATTACTTCGTCTTAGTTAATCATTTGGATGATTGAGAACCCATCAAGAATGAAATATGATGATTTCGGGATTTCCCCCTTCGCTTTCTATGATAGCCTTGGCTGCTTCTACCGAAAAGGGAATGGACTTTCCAGTACCAAGGGTTCGATAAAAGGCCACAGAAAAGGCAATCGCGATCTTATCAGCTATCGCATAACGAGTTCCGATGACATATTTCACATGCTTGCTTAGTTCTTCAGCCTGATATTTGGAGTAACAAGAGTTAAGAATGACGCATTCAAGTTCATCAACCATCAATTGGATCAGTGAAGTAATGCCTTTTCCAGATACTCCGTGGGCCTCTCCACCTTCTGTTTCTAGAAAAAACACCCCTGACGATGAACCTGCTGCTTCATCGTCATCTTGCCACTCAAGGTGTCTGGTAGCGTCATCTTGTGATGTAGGTACGTCTAAACCTTCGTTTGAACCATGTCCCGCAAAGTGTAGAATGCGAGGGTTATGGTCCAATAGCGCTTGATGTAGACTTTCGAGGGTAGTTGCTCCTATACTGTTCAGGTTAAAATTATCCCCCAATTTCGCTTCCCTAAGCCCTTGCTTGATTTTTCTCAATTCCCGATCTGCCCCTATTCGTTGCAGGTTAGTGGGATTGGCTGCTACAAATAGAATTTCTACAGTAGGAACCTTTGCTGCTCTCAAACTCAGCGTAGAAAACATTAAAATCCCAATAAGAAGGCTAGAAGGCCAAAGTACATAAGAAGAGGAAACGAGAATAGCCACTGTCGTAAAGTCAGGACTACTCTGGACGGGGATAAATACCAATATAATCGCTGCTACTAGGACAAAAAATAATATGGAGGCCCATCTCACCAACGAAAAGGTAGCACGCGGAACACTTTGATTGCTTCTTTCCCACCATGATGGAATGTGATTTAGGAGCAGGATAATAAAGGGAACCTCAATAATGAAAAACCATAGGTAAGGAAACGTTTTGGTAGGCCCCAACTTCCCCGTAAAAGTAGAGATAAGGATCCATGTCAGTAGAAAACCAGTGAAGATTCCCCACATTTTTATCAAGCTTTTTCTAAAATCACTACTGGCAATGAACTCGTTTTTCATGTTCAACCCTTTAGAAAAACAGGGAAATTATTCAGACAATATCTTCGCCTTGATTAGATGCTCGCGCCCTAATACGCGAGATGGGCGTACTAGTTTGGGGCTGTCATCATACTCCCCTTGGAAGTACTCGTAAATGAGTGCGATACAATCATATTGTTCAGTAAAGGGCCTTTCCATGAAAGTCTCAGGTAGTCTCCGGGAACCAGACTCAACCATACTAGCCATATAGCTTTGGCTAGCAACTGGGCCTGCCTCTGTTTGAGGCTGTCTTGACACCAGGATGATGACAAAGCGAAACCTCCCTCCAGCAGGAAGAAAAATGGATTTCCCGTAATTCCATATTTGATCTAAGAATGTTTTCCCTTCTTGAAGAGATGTGTAGTTGATGTCCACATTCCACCTTTCATCTCCGGGCCACGGACTTCCATCCTGATAAATCCGTTCTTGTTTCGCAACTATAGCGAACCCTAAGTTGTCTGGCAGCAAATAGTAAGAATACTGAGGGTACCCTGCCCTAATCAAAGATTGTGTGAGAAGTAACTGGACCTCTTGAAGTGTTTCAGCATTGTATAACAGTGAGCGAGGGATCCTTGTATTGGTAGACCATCTTGGAACTGGCCAGGGTAAAATAGGATAATCCTGAATAGATAAGTCTAGGATTTTGGCATATGTGCTATTTTCGGGACATCCGTCCAGATGTCTAGGCCCAGGCTCTAATCTACAAGGATCATATTTATCAGGTAACCCATCCAGGTCACTATCTAAATTATCCGCTGGAGTTGACTGTGGGAAAGATGTAGATTGAGGGTTGGTATTTATCAATGGCGGAGATCGATCCCCATTTTCTGGACTTGGACACCCTGAATACCTGGCTAAACCTTTTACATCCGGGCATGCGTCATCCACATCTGGAATACCGTCTCGGTCTCGGTCAGATACACCTGCAATTTCAGGTTCTGGGCATCCAAAGTTTAGGGGGGGGCCTTTCTTGTCTGGGCAGGAGTCGTCAATGTCTGGCACCCCATCTCCGTCTCGGTCTGAAAGCTGTGGCCAATCAACAGGATTATCCTTCGGCTTATCGTAGTAGTATGGGCCAACTTGATAAAGGATGCCAGCCTTATGAGCCAAATTGGGATATGGATTAGCTTCTGCTAGCCCCATTCTTAAAGTAGATTGTACAAAAAATGAAATCCTAGGCGACACCCTTACTTTCAACCCTAAGCCCAGGGGAACATACATCCAAGCTCGGTCTTCAAAAGCAGAAACCCCAAACCCCGCCCTTAGATAAGGGGCCAAAAGGGCATTTTCCATAAAAAGGGTTCCGTTCGACTTGAGCTCTGCAGATAAAAAGGCATCTGTCAGAAAAGATGATGGTGCAGGAATAGAGGGCGAAGCAGCAGCAAAGGGAGGGAAAAAACTAGAAGACATCGAAAGATCAAGAAACCTGTTGACATATAGGCGTCCCCCTACACTTACCCCTGGACGCATGCTAAGGAAACTAAAATAGTTTCCAGAGGAAGGGCCGCGAAAATCCAATGTATGATAACTGATTTCTAATTTGGGAGCTCGCTGAGCAACTAAATAGTTCCCAGAAAACAGGCTAATATAGATAGCCATAAGTAGTGGCAACCTACTTATGGAGGAAATGGATGTTTCCTGAAATGAGATACTGGTATGGGCGGTACGCTCCGGCATATACACCAAAAATCAGTTTTCTGTACCCTTTTATATGCTAAAATAAGGATAATGGTGTTAAAAAGGGAGATTGTTTAGGGCAAACGTACCAAAATTAGAACCCAATAACATTTAGGTTAAACGCATCAAAACAGGCTACCCATCTGCAAGATGGTCTTTAAGAGAAATTCATCATTCCATGCTGCTCTTTTTCGGAGCTTTTTTACGCTTATGCCTTTAGTCTTCTGTTGCATAAGGAGTTGAAGGCTGTAGGATGACATAGAGTTTTAAACATCGAGTGTCAAAAAGTTCTGTACAGTTATTTTTGCAATTAGAAATTATGAGAAGTCGAGATTCCAGATATTTTTTTCAGAAAATGGTGTGGGAAGGGATTTGATGAGTTTTCCTTGCGGATCATAGATATTCCATTGATTTTCTTTGGGTTGTAGCTTAATACTAATCATCTGGTGTTTGGATTTCTTCGCAGTCTTCTGCTCCCCCTAAAACAGCACAGAGACTGATAACCAGAATCTCACTGAGTTTGTAGCTAGTACGCCCCAGAACACGAAAGTCAGGCACGTCCTCAAAAATACCGGTAATGTCCATCACCAAAATTAAGCAGATTTAAGCGGTGATCATTTTGGTGCGTTTAACCTATCCCTGGTCCTAAACTTCTTGGGATAGATCGGGAATTCGTAGAATTGCTACAAGAATCAGTTTTTCGGTTAAGCCCGAACTTGCTTAGGTGCTCAATTTTGTACCATACCAACTAAGACAAAATGAGCAACAAAAACGTAATCTGGTGCGACGAGGCCAACTTAGCCAAAGACCTTAGCGGAAAAACCTACATCGTTACGGGTGCAAATTCCGGAGTGGGATTGGAAACCACCCGTCAGCTGATCAAGCAAGGAGCCCACGTGGTCATGGCCTGCCGACGAGTAGAAGCAGGGGAAGAAGTAGCCAAGTCATTTGCTGACTTAGCTGGAAGCCACGAAGTCATTCACTGTGACCTCGCCGATTTGCAATCGGTCAGGGATTTTGCCCAAACCTTTTTGGCCCAATACGATCGCTTAGACGGCCTCGCTTGTAACGCCGGCATGGTCAACATGGACAACAAACCCAAGTTCACCAAAGACGGATTTGAGATCACCATGGCGGCCAGCTTCTTTGGCCATTTCCTGCTAACCGAATTGCTCCTCGATATACTGAAGCAAAGTGCTCCGGCTAGAATGGTCATCCTTTCTTCGGTTGTGCACGCGGGTAGCCCTAAAAACAGGCACTACGTGCACCTGGATGACCTGAATTACGAAAACCGGGAATACAACAACTTCGACGCCTACGGCGAGGCAAAAGTGGCCGTGGTGCAGTACGCCATGGAGTTGGCAGATCGCCTCAAAGGCACGGGGGTAAGTACCTACTCTGTTCACCCAGGCTGGGCACGATCCAACTTCGGAAAAGGGGGCAATGCCCTGATGTCTGCTCTCATGACCATCGCGCAACCCTTGACCCGCTCCATGTCCAATAGCAACTGGGAATCTGCCCAAGCTTCGCTGCATTGCTTGCTATCAGATGACGCCCCCCATTATTCTGGTCAATATTTCAGCCAGCACAGCGTGCTGTACCGAGACAAAGAATGCCGCAAGGGAGGCTGGCCCATGCAGTCGCCCAATCCACATGCCCACGACATGGATGCCGCGAAAAAATTGGCCGAAGTAAGCCGTAATTTGGTAGGACTGGACTGAGCAAAGGATCGCAATGAAAGACATATTCCGGATCGAAAGCATTTCGCAATTCCATGAAATACTGGGAATTCCAGCCCCCACCCATCCCCTCATCAGTTTGATCGATGAGAAGAAAACGGGTCCCCAACCCCCGATGGATGAAAGTCTGTTCAACACCAGGTTTACCGCGTCTATATATTCCATCATGTACAAAGACAAAGTACAGGGGTCCATTGGGTATGGCAGAAGCTCATACGATTTTCAGGAGGGTACCTTGATCTTTTCCAGTCCCGGCCAGGTCTTCACCACGCCTCCCAAAGAAGAGCCGATTGAGAATGAGGGGTGGACCCTGCTTTTTCACCCTGACTTGCTGCACGGCTCTGTCTTGGGATCAAAAATGGATGAATACTCCTATTTCTCCTACGAATCCAATGAAGCCTTGCACCTGTCGCAAAAGGAAGAGCGATTTATCACAGAGCTTGTCGACCAGATCCAAGAAGAGTATTCACAAAACCTGGATAGGCACAGCCAAACGCTGATCCTCTCCAACCTGGAACTGCTGTTGAATTACTGCATGCGCTTTTATGACCGGCAATTCTACACGCGGACCAACCTGAACAAGGACTTTGTCACGGAATTTGAATCCAAATTGAAAGCCTATTTCAATTCTGATTTGGCTTCAGAGGAAGG
>CAZFPQ010000040.1:9049-11043 GCA_964521065.1 uncultured Bacteroidia bacterium
CCTCCAAGCAGTATTTTGGCGCTGAGCTAAGTTTGTCCCCCAATTACCTAAGTGATCTCTTGAAAAAAGAAACCGGTAAAAGCATCAAGGAGCACATTGACGGCTTTATCGTGGACAAGGCCAAATCCACCCTCTTAGGGACAAGCCAGTCGGTAGGCGAGATTGCTTATGCCCTTGGCTTTGAATACCCCCAGAGTTTTTCCCGCTTGTTTAAAAAGAAAACTGGGATGAGTCCACTGGAGTACCGAAGTTTGAATTGAGGGGGAAGGAATCAAGGGCGTAAACTGAATTAAAGGTATAAATCGCGAACAATGATCCGAATAGTAAGAATACTCGTGCTCATTTCTATGGTGGGATTTGTCTCTTGTAGAGAGTTTTTGAAAGGTAACGATGACAATTCTTCAATTTCGAAAGAGCTTCCAGCAAATTTAGTCCTGATAGATTCTATAGATGAGTTAGAACCAGTGGCTGAATTCGAGTTCGCCGATACCAGCTTTGCTATCTTCTATAGTAAATTTACCAACGACACGATTTTTCAACTGGATCGGATTAAGTTTCCTTTGGCGGGCCAATATGAAAGCTATGATACAGTAAGGCAATGGACCGCAGAAAATTGGCCCATGATGGAGTGGGACCTTAGGTTTATAACAAATGAACCTGGTGATAGTATCGCTATCGTTCAGCAGACCAATCAGTTTTTTTATGGCGTATATTGTCTCGATTGCGGCTTCTCTTTTGAGATGCAATTTGATAAGGTTGATGGTGATTGGTTTTTAACCTACCGACAGGAAAATAATTATTAGGTAAAACGCTGCTAGCAAGGCTCTGCGGCTTACTTAGTGCTGGAAACATCGGCATCAGACTAACAAAAAATCCTTCTTTCCCTTTAAGAGGAAAAAGATTACAAGGGTAACATTGCTTTTTCCGCAATTTTTGAGAAGAAAAACTTCATAATCCTCGGTATTCTGCTTTTAAAATCATCTCCAGACCAAGATGCGGCGAAAAATACCGATATTTACCGCATAATTTGCGGTGAATAAATGAGTGCTTTCATGGGAACAATAAACGGAATCTTGTGATGATCGATTGTTTGAGCATATAGACTGGGAAGAGTTGAATTTATTCTACAAATTTTGACCAGTAAACAGCAGCAGACATAGAGGCGATGGGAATAAAATGATACCCCCCAAATGCTCGGACTAAGAACTACCATCTACAAAGTCGGCCACCTCGAACAGGCTGCCGCATGGTATGCAAAGGCCTTCGAAACCCAACCTTACTTCCAGGAATCCTATTACGTCGGCTTCAACATTGGAGGCTATGAATTGGGCCTGCAGCCAGAAGAAATCCCCACCACCGATAAGCCCGCAAGCGTCGTCACCTACTGGGGCGTAGAGAATATCCAAGCAAGCTACGAGCGACTGATCAGCCTAGGAGCCATCGAACATGAAAAGCCCTTCAACGTCGGAGGGGAGCTGATGACAGCCACCGTCAAAGACCCTTTTGGCAACCTGATTGGATTGATTTATAATCCTCATTTTGGATTGGAGGAGTGAAGAAAGGTGTAGGTCAAGAGCATTGCGGCCACATCAACCATGACCCAAAGATCAATGATATATCTCCTACAATGGCCTAGAGCCATGGACTGTGTCAAGTGCATAAGATGAAGCCGCTAGGCCTTCATCTTAAATGGGTTATAGTTCGATTGGCTTCACTTCCGATGAGGCAAGGCCACCAAACGAGGATATTGGAAGGCCACGAGCATAAATAGGACACCCAGCATCAAGGTGATCTCATTCATTTCAAAACGATTTTCTCCCATGATCATAAAGCTTCCCACCAAGGCTAGCAAGTGGAGGTGAAAAGCATAGCCACTGAGGCGAGTCTGCCGCTGACGCAGGTTGCCCAGGGTGATCACAACAAAGGCAAAAAGCTCTATCAGCACAAAGCTTCCAAATTCATGGACTTCTCGCCAGCCTCCATCTCGGTATCCG
>CAZFPQ010000040.1:11143-21197 GCA_964521065.1 uncultured Bacteroidia bacterium
CCATATTTTTCAAGTAAGGAAGATGGTGGTTGCGTGGCCTCTCGCCAATACCATTTATCGTAGGCTTGAAGATAGGACGCGAGGAAATAGATGCTGTCATAGTCGGTATAGCAATCGGAAGAAATGAGCTCTTGGGCTTGGTTGTAACCACAAGGAATGGACTTCAATTTTCCCCATCCTCCGTGTGACTTGCTGCTATGACGAACCTCCCATCCCTCGGAGTTAGCGTACCAATGGTAACCCTTCCTGTAATAGTTTGAGTCAACCAGTGAAGGCCAGCTAGGCATTTCCGTACGTTGAAATGAATATAAGTTAAAAAGTTCTGAATGGTCTAACTGGCCAGCTCCCCGCGGAGATCCCGAATGGTACTCAGCAGGTTCATCTAGATGATTTGCAAGCAGGTAATCTTCAACGATTTCTAGGTCACTCCAGTGGTCATCGATGGAATACATTCTTTCGTTCCAATCGTGCTCCTCGACCACCCAAGCCTTGAATCGTTGCTGTGCAGCCGCTAGTCGCTTAGCATCAGGCTGTTGGGTTGTTTGTTGAAAAGAGGCCTCATCAGAAAAGCTCATGCCATAGGCGTAGTAGCCAGCCCGTTGGAGCTCATCGATATCCTCCTGATCCATCACCCCATACGCCTGCCGCAGCAATTCCCCGTAGGAAAAGGAGGTTGTAAGCACGGGTAGCATCAAGAAGCCTCCCAGCAAGTATACTCCCCAATTAGCCATCAATCCTTTGAAGCCAGGATAGTCCCCTCGGTAGCGAAACTGAAGGTAACCCCAATAGGCCATCACCAATACAGCCATGGCTAAGGTCCAGCCAAAGACATCGCGGTTATCCACACTGTAGCGTCCTACTGGCCTGATTACGGGGTCTAAGGTGGAGGTAGGCCAGAGCAAGCCGAGACCAAAAAGAATCAGGGTAGCGGGTACCGCCAAAGCCAATAGCCACAGCACCCGGCTACGCCACAGCATAGGATGGTGGGTCAGGAGCCACTGATCCAGGCGGGTAAGCCAAGTGGGAGTCAATTTTTTAAGCCAGGTTTTCATAGAAGTGTGGTTTGAGGGATTGACTGATGTCTCTGAAGTAGGTGACCGAAATGCCTCGGTCTAAAAGGGTGCGCAGCAGTTCTTCGGGTTGTACGGTGCGGGTGGTGCGCATCACGTAGGCTTGCCCGGTAAAGTACAAGGACTGATAGCGAAAAGAGCCCAGTCGCTCGGTCAGGGCCACCAAACTGAGGGGGCAGGCAAATTCAAAGATTTGGAATTCCCGCTCGGTCCCAATGGTGCTACGTTGGCCGCGGTGGACCAGTTGTCCTCCGCGCATAAAAAGCATCTGATCGGCGATGCGCTCTACCTCGTGTACGTGCTGAGAGCTCATGAGCACGGCCATGGGGTGGTGATGGTTCTTGGCCATTTGTTGTAGGTCATTGAGCACGGTGATCTGAGCCCGGATATCCAAGAAGGCGAGTGGCTCATCTAGAATCAGCAGCTTGGGACGCCAGACCAAGGCCCGAGCCAAGGCAAAGCGCAATTTGTAGCCACCCGACAATTGTCGCCAAGATTTCTCTAGGTGAGTCGCCAGCCCTAGGCGCTGCACAATGTAGCGCAGGGCTTGGGTATTGGCCGATCCTTTTAGTCCATGCAGGGTTGCCTCCTGACTCAAGATGTCGGTCAAGCTGCCCTGCCAATCACCGAGGTGCTGAGGGACGTAGGAGATCTGCTTTTTGAGTTGGATCCAGTCCAGCTTTTTCCCCGTCTGAAACAGAGGATAGGATAAAGTGCCTTGGTCCATCGCCAAGTCTCCCGCCAAGATGCGGAACAGGGTGGTCTTTCCGGTGGTATTTTCACCCAAGAGACCGGTGACTTCTCCCAAGCGCAGCTCCAATTCGTCGATGTAAAGTTGGAAACCCGTATTCGAATAAGACTTGCCTAGCCCTTGGGCTTTGAGCACCAACTCTGAGGGGCGTTGATTGCGGTAGGCTTTCAGAGCCAGGTTTTGCTCCCAGGCCTGGCGGTCGGTGACGGATAGATCTACTAGGGCCAATTCTTTGAGCCAAGTCTTGGCTTCTCCAATTAATTTTTCCCGGTCTTCATCTAACTCGGCCCGGTCAAAAGCGAGCTTGAGCTGAATGGCCTTGGCCTCTGCCTTGGGATTGGCGAGTGCCTGCCGCGTGAAATCGATCAAGCGGTAGGTGGCGGCCCAAGGTTGGCGATCGAGCAGCTCCTCGATGCGGGCGAGTTCCGTGGAGGTAGATTGGTTCACGTGGCGGCGTAGCTTTGTTCACTGCTGGTCAAGATATCCAATAAGGAAGCCGCCAAGGTCCAGGGATCGCTGGCTTTATCAGATTGATGATAGCCTTCACTGATGCTGAGTACCTGGGGCAACAGAGTTGGGGAAAAGTCTTCTACGAAATCCATCAAGCGCTTCAGGGCGTTTTCCCATTGCTGGGCGGCGATGCTGTCCTTGATTTCATGGCGTCGGGCGAGAATGTCATGGGCCTCGATCATGGCTGAGCAGAATTTTAGCTTAATTTGGGTAAAAATTGAGCTGACCCCAAACTATTCCCCCCAGAGATCTCCATGTCCCCAGCTCCCAACATCTCAAGCTCTCTTCTATGAATCCCCAACTTGCGCTCTGGCTGGTATTTGGCTACTTCGCCCTGCTGGTCCTGATTTCTTATTTCACTGGCAAATCGGCTGATCAGGAGACTTTTTTTAGTGCCAACAAAAGTTCGCCTTGGTACGTGGTGGCTTTTGGCATGATCGGTGCCTCCTTGTCGGGGGTAACCTTCATCTCGGTGCCAGGGGCAGTGGGCACGGGACAGTGGAACTACTTTCAAGTAGTTTTGGGCTATCTGGTCGGCTATGCCATCATTGCCTTGGTCTTGATGCCCCTTTACTACCGGCTCAACCTCACTTCGATCTATGGTTACTTGGGCCAGCGCTACGGGAAAAAGGCCTACCGCAGTGGATCGGTATTGTTCATTTTGTCTCGCATCATCGGGGCCAGTCTGCGTTTGTATTTGGTGGCTTTGGTCCTGCAATTGGCCATCGCTGACCACTTTGGGGTGCCTTTTCCGCTGACCGTGCTGCTGTCAATTGCCTTGATTTACCTATACACTTTTCGCGCCGGAATCAAAACCGTGGTGTGGACCGATACCTTGCAGACGCTGGCCATGCTGCTCGGCGCTGGATTGACGGTATGGTTGATTGCCCAGGAACTGGGATTGAGCGGGGGGACTTTGTGGGAAAATATTGCAGAAAGTCCCTACTCTCAAATTTGGGTCTGGGATTGGCAGCCCGCCAGCAACTTTTTTAAGTCCTTTTTCAGTGGGGCGGCCATCGCCACCGTGATGACAGGACTGGACCAAGACATGATGCAAAAAAACCTCACCATCAAAACCCTGCCAGAGGCTCAGCGAAATGTCTTGCTGTTTTCGGTGGTGCTGGTGCTGGCCAATTTGCTATTTCTGAGCTTGGGAACTTTGCTGTACCAATATGCAGAGTCGACGGGAATTGCTCAGCCGGTATTCGTTGATGGCTGTGCCATTCAATTGGCCAATGGAGACTGTCTGGCTACCGATCAACTCTTCCCCTATCTGGCCCTCAATCACCTAGGTCCTTTGGCGGGGGTGGTCTTTATCATTGGCATCATTGCCGCGGCCTATTCCAGTGCGGATTCGGCCCTCACAGCTCTGACGACCTCTTTTTGCCTAGATATTCTAGACTTTGACCAACGCAGTGATGAGGCCTGGAAAACCCGGACCAGATACCTGGTGCACGTGGGCTTCGCCGGAGTCTTATTTGCGGTGATCTTGATTTTTGCCGCCATCAATGACCGCTCGGTGATTACCTCGGTGCTTACCGCCGCTGGGTATACTTATGGTCCTTTATTGGGCTTGTACGCCTTTGGGCTCTACGTCAAGCGCAGCGCCAAAGACCAGGCCATTCCTTGGATCTGTTTGACTTCCCCCATTCTCAGTTACCTGATTGCTCAGGTCAGCCCCAGTTTAGGCTATACCTTTGGCTTTGAAATTTTGCTGCTGAATGGGCTATTGACCTTTGTAGGGTTATGGATGGTGAGCAGTCCTGGAACCCCACTTCCCAAATCGGAAGAATGATCTTTGCCTAACCACAGCTAATCATGGAAAACCAATCCTCGCGAAAGAAATACTTCCATCAAGGTGTATTCATCACCTTGTTTGGAGGAACCTTGATCATGGTTTTAATGGGGGTAGGGGCAGGAAACATGAATTCCCAAGCTCCCTTTTTAGGGGTGGCGATTTTGACCTACCTGCTAATTATGTCCCTCTTTTGGCAAAAGGGGCGATCAAGCAAGCACCGCAAGGCTATTTCCATCATGATGTTTTTGAGTCTGGTTGGAGGAATAGGGATTAACTTGCTGGAGGATGTAAATGGACTGGCCCCCGATTGGGTTCTCACCTTCCTTAGCTTTTTATTTCTGCTCAATTTTTTTGGAATCGGGTTGCTGTATTCCATCCGGCATTTTCAAAAAAATCCGAGACCTTGGCAGGCTTACCTCAAGTGGGTGACACTCATGGTCATTACGGGAGCCCTTTTATTGATCGTAGCTTCTACCATATTTCAGGCCATGCCTGGTTCAGAGGGTATGCTCAGGGCAGATAATGTTCCCTGGATGGAAGCGATCCTGGGTTTCAGTCCCTTGGTCTTTGCTTTCGCCCACCTCTCAGAATTGCTGCGTGAAGCAAAGCACCCAAGTTATCAGGACCCATACCAAAGCCTGATCGATCAAATTGACGCTTCCCCTGAACCAAGTGAAGACCCACTGAGTTAAGTAAGTGGACATAAGGAAAACGCTAATTGGGGTAAGGAGGTTCAGCGTCGTGAAAGAGTTAAGAAAGTTAGCCAGTGAAGGAAGATCGGGACTTGGTCAGCTTTCGCCTTAGGACACCGTTACAGATGTTTTTTGCCAATTTGAAGCAGGCAGGCGAAAGGTGAAAATTCGATCCATTCCGATTCCAGCCGACGAAGTCAAGTTTCAAGCGAAATTGAAAAAGCAAAAAAACTTTCATTACACGGTACTTAACTCATTAACTTTTTTCACTGCTTAACTCTTCTATGACCCATACCTCTTTTCCTTCTGTGTAAGTACGTGAAATATGCCTCTGTTGACTTTTACCCCCGCTGGAATCTACTGCCCCCAGGCCGATGTCTACATCGATCCTTGGCAGCCAGTGGATCGAGCTTTGATCACCCATGCCCACTCTGACCATGCCCGCTGGGGCATGAAGGCTTACCTGGCCCACCATGATAGCCTCCCCATCATGCGATTGCGCTTAGGACAAGAAATCAAGGTGCAAGGTGTGGCCTATGGGGAAGTGACCCACATCAACGGCGTTGAGGTAAGCTTTCACCCAGCGGGACACATCATCGGCTCGGCTCAGATCCGGCTAAGCTACCAAGGGGAAACTTGGGTTGTCTCCGGCGATTACAAAGTTCGCCCCGATGGCGTAGCCACTCCCTTTGAGCCAGTGCCCTGTCAACATTTCATCACGGAATCTACCTTTGGCTTGCCGGTTTTTCGCTGGAAAACCGATGAGGAAATCATCGGAGAGGTCAATGATTGGTGGGCTAGCAACGCAGCTGAAGGCAAGGCCAGCGTGATCGGGGCTTATTCTCTGGGCAAGGCTCAGCGAATATTGCAGCAAGTCAACCATGACATTGGTCCCGTATTTACCCACGGAGCAGTAGAAAACACCAATCAGGCCTTTCGGGCACATGGAATTGAGTTGAAGCCGAGTACCTTGGTGCGTCGGCAAGGTGAAGGCAAACAGGACAAAAAAGATTACCGCAACGCCCTCATCATTGCTCCGCCTAGTGCCTTGGGGTCTCCTTGGGTGCGCAACTTTCAGCCCTTTTCTCTGGGCATCGCTTCGGGCTGGATGAACCTGCGTGGGGCCCGCCGCCGTCGGGCGGCTGACCGGGGCTTTGTGCTCTCAGATCACGCGGATTGGGACGGCCTGAACTGGGCCATCAAGGAAACAGGAGCTGAGCACATTTACGTGACCCACGGCTACGTAGAAATTTTCAGCCAGTGGCTCAGCCAGCAGGGATATGATGCCCAGGTGGTAAAGACCCAATTCAGTGGCGATGACCTGGAAGAAGCTGAAAAGCCTGAAACAGAAAAAGAAGCCAGTTGATGAACTCAACCTGGCTTCTTCGTTGGGGTTTGGTGTTGATGTGACAGGGCAGTATCAGTGATCCCGTGTCCCTAGGCTGTTCAATTTGGTGTTATTTTTATCCTTCATTTTTGGGTTTTTAAAGTTATTGGTACTTTTTGGTTTGCGGTCTTTTCCAATTGGCGTGTCGCCTGCGGCGGGCCCTACTTTTTGAGCGCAAAAAGTAGGCAAAAACGCTCGAAATCCCAGGCCAAACGCAGGCCGCCCCGACCGCCGGATTTCGACCCAACCCGCCGGAGTGCTTAGACAGCCGGGTAAGATTTACTAGCTAAAAAGCGCCGGAGGAGTCTACTACCCAATTGAACACCCTACTGTGTCCCGTGTCCCGCCTCCCGTCTCCCTAAAAACATTCCGTTTCGCCAGTGACGCGCTGTACGTCTACGTCGCTGAAGGAGAGATTGGGGTTGGTTTGGCCTCCGGTGCCGCTGGTGAAAGCGCAGCCATCGATGTCGTAAATTTCGCTGTTGTTGACGGTCAAGACGGGGTCAGCCCACATGAAGATGGCCGCGTCGGTGTCGCCATCGCTACCCGCGAACTCGATGCGTACGTTTTCCAAGATGTTGTTGGGACTGGTGCTAAAGCGAAAGTGTAGGCCTTTCCATGCGCCTGCGATTTTGTTAACTCCGGTAAAGGTGATGGGCATGCTTTCGCTTCCCACCGCTCGGAAGCTGGACCCGCCATTGGTGCGGAGACCCGTGTCGTCGGTAAACTCCATGGTTACGCCTGGCTCGACCAGTACGTCTGCTCCGCTGGGCAGGGTAATTTCGCGGAAAATGCCGAAAGATCCAGCTTGAATGCGGTAAGGAATGCCCATGTTCTTGACTGTATGCGAGCCCGTAGGCATCTCGGCAATCACGGTGTTGATGTAGTCGTTGGTATTGCCCGTAAGGTCATTGCCCGTACCCAACGCGTCCCACTCTGAGGCAAACATGTAAATGGGGACCTCATTGTCGGTGATTTCATTGTCAGCGAAGCTGGGGATTTCTACCCGGTCATTGATATAAACGCCATTGCTGCCACTATTGGTGAAGGTGCAGTGGTCTACGCTCAGTCTGCAATCTGGCCAGAAAATTAGGTTGCCTCGGTTGTCATTAGAATTAAAGGCTTCTCCTCCAGCGTAAGAAATGATGACGTACTCTAGCTGGTTGACTACGCTGTTAGACTCTACCTGAATGCCACTCCAAAATCCTGGGATCTTGTTCTCTGCAGTCATGAGGATGGGACTGTCCTCTGTTCCTACGGCAGAAATACTCCCTTCGTCTCGGATGTTCAGCCCACCATCTTCGGTGAACTCAATGGTGACGCCAGGTTGGATGACCAAGTTGCCATTGATGTTGGCGCGACAGTCAATGATATAATCCACGGCCAAGTCGCGGTTGTTTTCTAACGTGATGTCGTCATTGGCTGAGAAAAATGCGCAGTCTAGCACCGTAGGTACCAAAGCACCAGGAGGATCAATGGGGCTACTGTTACAACTAGCAAATAGCCCCAAGGCTAAACAGGCTATTGGAAGGAACAGTCTAGGGTTTTTGAGTAAGTTCATGATGATTTTGCTAAATGGTTTAAAGGTCCCATAGGGGTGTTCAGTTAGCAGTACCGCAAAGCGGGTAAGATTGGCTCACAGAACTCTTTCTTTTCTTCTGATTTACCTCTGACGCATGTATATTTAGCCTCACCACTTGGCTTCTATCCTAGCGTTGCTCATCATGAAAAATTTTTTCCGCTTCCTCCTACTCCTGCTGATGCTAGCTCTAGCTGCTGTGGCAGGCTATTTTTTCATCGAAACAGATGGGGAGGTGCGCAGTCCCTTTGAATTCGTGCCACCAGATTACGTCTACATGGTCGAATCAGATCGCCCGATCAAGGACTGGCAAGACCTAAGTTCTACTGAAGTTTGGCAGTATTTGAAGGGAAATGAGTTTTTCGCGGACATCACCGAATCGGCCGATTACCTGGACTCCTTGTTGCAAAGCAACCAGCGCCTGGTTGATTTGATCAAATTGGGAGACTTAGCCATTTCTGCCCACATGATTAGTCGTGAGGAATATGATTTCTTAATCATGGTAGATTTGAAGGGCAAGGGACGAAAGTTTTCTAAAATCAAGCCCCTTACCGTAGAGTTACTCAAAAATCTTGGCTATCAGGTCACCACCGATCAGTACTTTAACATTGATATTTACCAGCTCTACGACCCCGAATATGACGACAACATGACCATGGCAGTGGTCGATAACGTCCTTTTGTTCTCCTATGTAGAATCCCTTGTCAAGAAATCCATTGACCAGTCTGAGAAGACCAGCATCACGGAAGATCCTGTTTTTGCCACCGTGCAAGAGGAAGCCGATCAAGGCGCTCTGTACAACTTATACCTCAATTTTGAGCGCCTTCCGGCCTTGGTCGGAGCCTACACCAATGAAACTCCTGAAATGTTGGCGGGCATCGATTCCATGTTGAGCTATGCTGCCTTGGACCTAGATATGGGTGACGACTTTGTGGAACTAGCGGGCTACGCCCAGCAAGTTGATAGCTTTGCTTCTTACTTGAGCGTGTTTAGCGACGTGGGACGTGGTGAAGTCACGGCTGACGAAGTACTGCCTACCACCACGGCTATGTACACAAGTTTGGGGTTCGATGACTTCAGTGATTTTTACCGCCGCTTTGATGAGCACTATGCGGAGACCGATCCTGATGGTCACGCAGATTTGGTTAAAAACCAGCAACGCATTGAGCGATTGTTAAAAATTGATTTTGAGAGAGATTTTTTTAGTTGGATGAGTGATGAGGTCGTGACGGCACTGGTCCCCGTGAATGGTCGCTATTCCTACTTTGCTATGCTCCGATTTGACGACTACGACCTTGCCGAAGAGAGACTCAGTTACGTGACTGAGCGCATCGGTAAGACGGTGGTTAAGTTCGAGGAAACCAATTATGAAGGTTTTAGCATTAGGTACCTAGAGCTAAAAGGCTTCTTCAAGCTATTCTTTAAAAAGTTGTTCTCAGAAATAGAGCAACCCCACTACGCGATTATTGAAGACTACGTGGTCTTTAGCAATGACACCACCAGTTTACAATACTTGATCGATGAGTTTTTGGCTCAGCGTGTATTGTCTGAAGACGAGGCTTACGAGGACTTCAAAGACCATTTTGAGCGAAAATCAAATGTGTTCACCTACTTTCGGATGGACAATTTTTATCGCTATTTGAGTAGCACCTTAGATGCCGAAAGCCGTCGGGACCTTGCCCGGAATCGCGAGTACCTCCTGAGCTTTCCTCAGATGGGCTTCCAACTATATCCGGGACACGGGATGTATCGGATGTATTTGTACGGAGAGTTTGTTCCTCCAGAAGAAGAGATGTAAGTAGGCGGGCAGAGGCGAATCCCGCTCGTATTTGTGCCTCAAATCCTACTCATAAACGCCCATTTTAAGGCCCTCCAGTCGGCAACTTGGGCCTTTCAACCCTGAGTTAATGTAAATTTAAGTCGAATGCTTAGGCAATATCAGTGGGATATGCCTAAATTTTGGGCCTCGATTTACTCCTAATTGATATGCCTCGCATTACCAAAGCCGACGTCATCGCTGCGCTAGAACGAGCGGCTAATCACATTCGGGCCGCTGCCGCTGAAGATGGAATCACCAGCCGCGATGACATGCGACGAAAGCTGCGGGAGCTCCAGGGGATTGATCGATTGCTGACGGATGTGTTTTATCGGTTTGTAGACCACCGTGGGGCCAAGGCGGGAGCCCGTATTCGCGAGGAAGACATTGGAGCAGCTTTGAGCTTTGCTCGTAGCCAGATGATTGATGCCTATGACCTGCGCCGCAGCGG
>CAZFPQ010000040.1:21207-35696 GCA_964521065.1 uncultured Bacteroidia bacterium
TCTCCGCCAATGAGATCTCTTCTATCTCCGAGAATGGCCGCATGGCTGTTCAGTTAGCTCGCCAACTAAAACGTGCCGCTCAACAAGAAGCAGACCTCCATCCGGCTGAGTTGGCCGATAAGCTGGGAGAACTGGCGGAAGGGTTGAGATTTGATGACTACGCTTCTGAATCTAGTGAAGCATTGGAGTCATTTTATTTAGAATCTCAGTTAGATCGCCTGAGTGAGACCAGCTTTAGCGAAGCTTTGTCACTCGATCCGGTGGATCCTAGGCAGGTGATTGAGCGTAAGTTACCCGCCGCTGGTTTTTTTGAGCGCTTTGCTGACGTTCAACCCATCGACAGTCGTACCCAAGCATTAGAGTTGATCGAAGCGCTCAAGGCCCACCTGTATGATTTGTCAGTGATTGTGCTGGGGGAAGATGATCCCTCACTCGATCCTGTGCACCCCGTTTACATTGTAGGGCTAAACCGGAAAGGAAACCTGGTAGGACTCAGGTCGCAAGTGGTTTGGACTTGAAAAAGGGGGCTTCTCAATTCATGCACAATCCAGGAAAACCATGCTCCTCGCACACATCGTTGATGCGTAGGCTAGAGACACTCTGGATGACTGCTCGCAAGGACTGCTCAGGTACCGGGATGGTAGAGCGGAAAATCTCATTGGGCCGAAGCGTCTGTGGATCGTGATTGATGATGTGAAACACACCCATGGAGTGCTCTTTGGTCAGTTCGTAATACATGACCGGTCGGTGTAGGTGGATGGTCTGGATGTGGGTTTGAAAAATTCCGTAGCGATATTGATAGCTGATGGATTTTCGGTTGATCACCACATATTCCTCACCGAAGAGGTGCCATAGTGTGTAGCGGCCTAGGGTAAACACCCAAAGAATGAGGCTGAGGAAGAAACCAATCAAGACTTCTCCATTGCTTCGCTCTTGGCCTAAAAATTGCACCAAAAAAATCCATACCGCCAAAAAGGCTAGGTTGGTGAGTACCAAGACCCATACTTTGGTAGGAGTCTCAGGTCTTAACTTGAGCATCACGTGGAGGTTGATGCCCACCTTATTTATTTCGCACAGGCTACGCATGAGCTGGGGCGATTGAGGGTTGCGGCAGGGTCAATACCTAGTCAGTATCCCATGCCTTATTTGGAAAACGAGAAAACAAGAGTAACCGTTATGATACGGCGAGAGTAATATTGGCAAAAATTGCTGATAAAATCTTGATTATCCGCGCAAAGGCCTCATCTTGGCATCATTCCTGCGCTAATGGCCTGTTTTGGCTGATCGCCCACTTCCTCCAACAGTGTGTCTGCTTTGATGATCACTTGCTGCCTTTCTATTTTCTCTGGTAGCATGCCCACCCCCAGTGAGACACTTCCGATCATAGAAAGAACCAAGAGCAGAATTAACGGGTTCCAAAGCTCCTTGAAGTTTTCCCAGGAGCTAGGTGGATGAGTATTGGGAGAGGTAGTAGACATTTCTTAGAGCTGAAAGGTTGATGCATGACGAAATTAAAGTTTCAGCTCCTTGAAATATTTGCCTCGCCCTTTTGCTTATTACATGTGTAAGAAATGCCCCACTACTGTTTGATGAACTTCTGATAAAAGGACCCTTTCGAAGTATTAATCCCTATCAAATAGATTCCTGAGGCTAATTTCCCCAAGTCAAGGGCGTAGGGCTCAGAATTACTGTGAATAAAAATGGGCTCTAAAAGAGGTCTTCCGGTGAGATCATAGACGCCAATACTTTGGGTTTCGAAGTTTTTTTGCCCAATTCTTACATAGATCTGCTCCATGGCAGGCTGAGGATATAGTTCGAAATCGTATTCAACTCCTTGAATATGAGTGCTTCCCTGACTATCTAACTCTGCGATCAACCAAATCTCAGGGTCAAAGGCGAGGTCCATCAGCGGCTTGCTGAGTGGCACCATGAAACGCTGGGATGATTGCTCATGCCGTAGCCGTAATAGGGTAGAATCTCCATCCTGCCAATACAGATAGATGGGGACGTCTACCTCAAAAAAGCTGACGGAGGGGTGTGAACTTCTCTGGTTGAGTTCAATCATCAATGAGTCACCCCGCTGTTCAGTATTGATTCGATAAATCGGATGTCCCTCTCCATATACCCAATCCCGGAAAAACTCTTCCAAGACTGTGTCCCCCGCTGCTTCCATGTGCCGCTGAAAGTCAGGCGTAAGGGCGTAGCCAAAGGCCAATTCGGGATCATTGAAATAACTCTTTAGGCCGGCAAAAAAGGCGCTATCTCCTAGAGTCCATCTCAGTACATGTGCCACCATGGCTCCCTTTCGGTAAGTGAGGCGGTTATTGAAGGTTCTGGTGACATCGAGGGTGTCTTCCTCTGGGATATAGACCGAGCCGTCCGGTTCCCGCAATATGCGCTCCAAATGGCTTTGCTTGAAAATGGGCCAGAACCGTCCATCAAACAAGGTCTCGTAACTCATGCCTGTGAGGTAGTCCGTAAGGCCTTCGTTGAGCCAGATATCCTGCCAGCTGCCGCAGGTAACCTTGTTACCTGCCCAAGCGTGAGCCAACTCATGAACTACCAAGGCCCAGTCGAAGTTGAACATGAAACTCATGGTCTGATGTTCCATGCCACCTCCCCACCCAAACTGCGCATGGCCATACAATTCATCTTTGAAAGGATAAGGGCCTATCAAAGAATCAAACACAGCCATGGCTTCCACGGCGCGTCTACTTTGCCAACTGTATACGCTGCTGTCCTCGGGATAGATGTAGTTGATAAAAGGGATGGAGTCCAGGCCATTGGGACCTTCACTCACGTAATAGTGGTCTACTTGGAGATAATTGGTGATGGCAATCGCAATCAGGTAAGCTGGAATGGGGTAACGGTGCTGATAGTGGAACAGGGTTCGACCGTTTTGGGTGGTTTGACTCAGGCGCAGGCCATTGGAAACGGCGGTATTTCCTTCGGGCACATCCAACCATACGTCGATCGAATCAATCTTGTCATCAAGGGTTTGCTTACAAGGCCACCAATCCCTGGCCCCGTAGGGTTGTGACAAGGTCCATATGATGGGGTTGCCGTCATGGCTATCCTGCTCAAAGGAGCGACCCCCGTCTGGCGGGGCTCCCTGGTAATGGACCGTGATGGAATCCAGCTGCTCTTTGACCAAAGGATCTGGGAAGTAAATCCCCAACCAATCCCCAGGGCTATGGATAAAGGGGATTTTTCGCCCTCTATACTGAATCGAATCCACCCTTAGGCTATCGCTCAGCTGCATCCAAATGGTTTGGACTTGGTCTTCGGTAGGCTCAAAATAGCTGGTCACTGACCCCCGAATGTAATGAACTGCCGGATCTAGAGACCAATAGAGGCGATGGTACTTCAAGTCGTAGTTATTCATAGGGGTGTAGGCCCGTACGACGGTATGACTATGAGATTGACGATGATGCTCTTGTTCTTGGAAAGAAATTTTGCAGTAAAAGTCCTCAAAGTTTATTTCAGGGACTGTTTGTCCGTTAGCCAAGAAGGGCAGACTCACCCATATAAAAAACCAAATACACCTGTGCTTAGTCATAAGCTAGTCCCTCTGTGTGTTAGAAAATCAAATCGAACCATTGTTCTTTTCCTAACTCATAGATGGGGCACAAGGTTGGTTTTAGGGAAGGCAAATTACCCTGAACAACTGATGACTCCCCGTTGGAATCATTTATCCCTTCTGTACCTTTAGCAAAAATCAGCAAATATGACTCAATTTTTACGATTCCTGTTCGCGATTGTCTTCTTAGTAGGAGGACTTTCTGGGTATGGACAACTACGCCCAGGAGACCTTCAGCCTGGAGTTTTATACCTCAAAATCAAAAATGAATCTAATTTGGTTTTGCCTGCAGTAGACGAAATCCTTGATCGAGAATATCCTGCCGAGTGGGTAAGTTTGATAGAAAACTATGGGATTACCGAATTAACTCGGAGCTTAAAGCCTTTGAAGACTCCAGTTTTTGATCGGGTATATCGGCTGCGTTTCGACGGCTGGGAGAAGAACGAAGACCTTTTTAGTAAGATTAGTTCTCTTCCTTATGTGGAGTACGTGGAGTATCTGCCTTATTACCAGGCCTCCCTGATTCCCAATGACAGCTTGTGGTCCCAGCAGTCCAATGCCCTGGAGCTTATCGGTGCACCAGAGGCGTGGGATTTGCACACAGGTGGCAATGCGGTAGTGGCAGTCGTCGACAATGCCATTGAGCTGGATCATCCCGATTTGCTTCCCAATCTTTGGACCAACACTGGAGAGATTCCCAACAATGGCATCGATGATGACAACAATGGCTACATAGATGATATCCACGGCTGGGATGCCGCCGACTTAGACGAAAATACCACGCCGCCCGCAAATAATGGGAATCCCTTTTACACGACCTTTACCCATGGTACCCACGTTGCTGGGTTGGCTGCAGCAGCAACCGATAACAACATTGGGATTGCTTCCATTGGACACAGCACCAAAGTCATGGCGGTGAAAGTTACCTTTGACAATGCTCCTTTCCCGCTTGCCATTCAAACTCCGCTCGAAGGAGTTGCTTATGCCATAGCTAATAATGCCGATGTGATCAATATGTCATTTGGTGGACCAGGTGGTTTTGGGGCCATTCTAGATTCACTGATGCAAGAGGCCCTGCGACGCGACATCATCCTGGTTGCGGCAGCAGGGAATGATGGGAGCACAAATGAAAGCTTTCCAGCTGCTTTGGATGGTGTCTTGTCTGTAGTTATGACGGATGACCAAGATTTGGTCAATCCTTTATCCAATTACGGCAACTGGGCAGATATTTGTGCGCCAGGTACCCAGCGACTCAGTACCACCTCCTTTGGGAGCTACGAGCGGCAGACAGGTACTTCTATGGCTTCCCCTACCGTAGCTGGTTTACTGGCCTTGATGAAGTCCTATCAGCCGGGCCTTCCCAAAGATGTCTATGAGTACGTCATGTTGCAGACCGCGCTAGACATTGATTCCTTGAATCCCAGTTATATTGGACTTTTGGGACACGGGAGAATCCAGGCCTTTGAAGCATTGCAGACCTTGGCCGCCTGTTTCCCTTTAGCGGACAGCAGCGAAGGCCCACGCATAGACTCGGTTCAAATCGGGAGCTATTTCAGGGTTTCTCCTGATCCTTGTGCCCGATATAGCTTTGATCGCAGCAGCACCAACTTCTTGCCCAATGACCAAGCCATAAACTTGGAAATGGATATCCTTTCTTGTGTCCGTACTCAAGACCGTCAAGTGGCAGTTTTCGTGGATTGGAACGCGGATGGGGACTTTGACGATAGCCTAGAGCGCGCCTTTGAGCTTCCGCTTTTCTCGGGAGATAGCAGCATCTCGACAAGCATAGGCATTCCTGCTTTTGCTGTGTTGGAAACAGAGACACGACTACGCATCATCACCAGAGAAGGTGCTGGAAGCATCGATCCCTGTGCGGACTACAGTTATGGCGAGACGGAGGATCATTTAATTCTGTTCATTGAGCCCGTATGCGCCAACAGCAGCTTGACGATCCAGGATTTTCCTTATGAAGTGGACTTTGAAGACTTTGCGCTTTGTTCACCAGACTTTGCTACTCCCTGTGCCTTGGGCGGAGGATGGACCAATGCCAGCGATGATGATCTGGAATGGATTGCTTTCCAAGGCCCCACCCCCACTACCAATACGGGTCCTGGCGTAGACTTCCTACCCGCTACCGCCACGGGAACCTATCTCTACGTAGAAACACCCGACAGTGTAGCGGACCTACAGGCCGTTCTCAATTCTCCTTGTTTGGACTTGACAGAACTGAGCGACCCGGTGATCACCTTTGCCTATCACATGTTTGGCCTAGAGGTCGGATCTCTGATTCTGGAGGTAAGGGCTCAAGGACCCTGGGAGGAAGTTTGGCGCTCCGAAGGAAATCGACAGAATACCTGGCGAACTGAAACCATCAACTTAAGCCAACTGGCTGGAGGAATAGCCCAGATTCGATTCGTGACCCTGAGCGCAGTGGGTGAGCGAGGTGACATTGCCCTTGGCTTTGTCAACGTGGGAGAACGCTTTGCCTGTACGGGCGAAGAAATCCGTCGAGAGACCGCGGGTAGCGTGGAGGACGGGAGTGGACTCATTCGTCGCCATGCCGCCAACGCGGATTGTCGCTGGTTAATTCAGCCGTACAACGCCCGCCAAATCACCATTGGTTTTGAGCGTTTCCGCACCATTCAAGATCAAGATGTCCTGCGTGCCTTTGATGGGGAAGACAATACTTTTCCTGAACTGAGAGCCTACTCTGGCTTTGGTGCCGACAGTTTGGTGGTGCTGGGAGGATCGGTCTACCTGCAGTTTGAATCTGATGATTTGGGAGAGCAAGATGGCTGGTTACTCAACTACGAGACCGAACCTCTACCCAGCATCTTGGGCTACCAACTGGAAGATATCACAGGCCCCAACGGAGATACCCTTCTACTTCCTCTACAAGTAGAAAACTTCTCCAAGATTTTTCAGGCAGGAGGCATCCTTAGCCTCGCAGACAGCAGCATTGCCCGTTTCGCAGGCATGGAATTGAACACTGGGTTGAGTGGCAATTTAGCTGTGAATTATACCGGTGATACCTTGAGCTTCAACTGGGAAGGCAGTGACCAAAGCTTGAGCAATGGAGATACCTTAGCTTGGATCAAGCTTTTCCTCGCAGGACAAAAGGGGGAAAGTACCGAGTTGTACATGGGAACCGCGGAGCCAGGTACCTATGAAGCGCGCAAGCGGATTGGATTAAACAACCTGTCCTTGATGCTGCCTACGGGAGACAGTGCCTTGGTGACTCTAGGAGCTGCGACCCAAATAGTGGCACCCGAGGAATTTGCTTGGTCATGGACCAATAGCCCCAATCCCTTTGATTGGTCTACGCAGCTGCGCTTCAACTTAAGTGAGCCTAGGCCTGCAGTATTTACGGTTTATGATCCCGTAGGTAGGGTAATCTGGACCAGAGCTATTGCTGCGACTTCTATTGATCAGCCACTAAGTTTAGAGACCCGTCATTGGCCTGAAGGGGTCTACGTCGGAGAACTGACCGTAGACGGAGAAAGCTACCGCCGGAAACTGTGGCTGCGCCGGGAATAATTAGGATGATCCTTGCTATACCTAGTGAAAAAGTCATGGGTAAATAGAGTTTCGTAGAAAATGTGGAAACGTGGGGTAAGGGCGTGTGGAAGAGCTTAGATGCTAGGCTTCTCCATAGGTCCTTACCCCTTTCTAGAACTCGGCTATCCCTGGGCCGTATTTCTGCATTTGAGACCCTAGGTGAATTTCCTATCTTTGTTCCCCATTGAAAAAAAGTGAAATGGATATTTCCATCGTAGTGCCACTCTTCAATGAAGAAGAGTCTCTTCCTAAATTGATGAGTTGGATTGACCGAGTCATGGAAGCGCACGACTTCAGTTACGAGGTGGTGATGGTTGATGACGGAAGCAAGGACAGTTCTTGGTCAGTGATAGAAGAGCTAGGTAAGCAATATCATCAACTGATAGGTATCCGCTTTCAGCGGAACTATGGTAAGAGTGCAGCCCTTCAGGTCGGCTTTGAGCGTGCCCAGGGGCAGGTGGTCATCACCATGGATGCGGACCTGCAAGACAGCCCTGATGAAGTGCCTGATCTCTATCGCATGATTACAGAGGAGGGATATGATTTGGTTTCTGGCTGGAAGAAAAAGCGCTATGATCCCATTTCTAAAACCATTCCTTCTAAGTTTTTCAATGCGGTGACTCGCTGGGTCTCCGGTATCCATCTCAATGATTTTAACTGTGGCCTTAAAGCCTACCGTCGCAATGTGGTAAAGGCCATTGAGGTATATGGAGAGATGCACCGCTATGTCCCTTTGTTGGCTAAGTGGGCTGGCTTTGAGAAAATCGGTGAAAAAGTAGTTCAGCACCGTGAGCGCGAGTTTGGCAGCAGCAAGTTTGGCCTGAATCGGTTTATCAACGGTTTCCTTGACCTGATTTCCATTGTAGTGGTGCAGAAGTATTTCAAAAAGCCCATGCACTTTTTTGGTACCTGGGGTGCCATCTTTACCCTACTTGGTGCTTTTGATCTGATATACCTCGCTTTCATCAAACTGGTACAAGGAGTAGGTCTAGGCGAACGAACGCCGGCCCTCTTCTTTGGCTCCGTGGCTTTTCTGGCCGGTATTCTCCTATTCAGTACCGGTTTATTAGCGGAGATGATTGGACGTAATTCTCCATTTAAGAACACCTATTTAGTGGCTCAGCGCATGGATCCCAAGCTAGTCGGAGGAAAGCAAGCCTCGGCAGACCCCATGAAAGGCAAGCCTCCCGTAACTTAATTTTCCCCTCCTTTCCCCCTCAAAAATAGAATCATTTCCCATGAAATATCATTTGGTTTCCGGTGGCTGTGGCTTCGTAGGCCGAAACTTAGTCAAGCACCTCATTCGCAGTACTTCCGATCGCGTTATCGTAGTCGATGACCTGTCGGTAGGGATGGCTCCTACTCAGTGGCCAATGCCCGAAGGAGGTACCTGGTTGGGAGGTAGCCCCCGCCGCACACAAGGCAAGGTAGAGTTTTGGGGGGAGGACGAACAGATGATCTTCTACAACGGAGACTTCAGAGACTTCCTGCGAGGGATGATGACTGATGGCAACTGGTTGCAAGAAAGTTATGGCTTGACAGACTTCGAAAAATTCACCGATGTTTTCCACTTTGCTGCCATCGTAGGAGGGCGAGCCAAGATCGACGGCGATCCCATGATGGTGGCTTTGGACCTTTCCATCGATGCCGAATTTTTCTATTGGGCGGTACGCCATAAGCCCAGCCGTGTCATGTTCCCTTCCTCCAGTGCTGCTTATCCTGTGAACCTCCAAAAGGAGGGGGACTTTGTCGCCCTTAAGGAAAGTGACATCGACTTTGATGGGGGGAACCTGGGACAGCCTGATATGACCTATGGCTGGTCCAAGCTGACGGGAGAATACTTGGCGCGTATTGCTGCGAAGTACTATGACCTGCACGTCGCCTGTGTCCGGCCTTTTAGTGGGTATGGGGAAGATCAAGATATGTCTTATCCTATCCCAGCCATCGCAGCCCGCGCCGCAGGTATGGAAGATCCTTTTGAAGTTTGGGGTACCGGAAAACAAGGACGTGATTTTGTGCACATTGATGACTGCATCGATGCGATCATGTTTGCCCTGGATAACATCAGTGATGGCAGTGCCATGAACATCGGCTCGGGCCGCATCAGCTCCTTCTTGGAAATCATTGCCCTATTCACCGAATTTGCCGGGTATAGTCCCGAAATCAAGCCTTTGCTTCACAAGCCTGTGGGAGTACACGCGCGCCACGCCGACATGAATTACGTGTTTGACAGCCTTGGGTGGAAGCCCAAAATTTCACTGCGTGAAGGGATGAAGCGCGTCTATGAAGCGGCGGTGAAAAACCTCGCCCATAGCCACAGTCATGAATGACCTGTTGCATCCTTGGGAGGTAAGCCCCCAAGAAGCCATCGCGATCCAACAAAGGCTGCGGCAACACATCAATATTCAGCCCCTAAGTCGAGAGCCTCAACTCCTGGCTGGGGTAGATCTCTCCTATGAGATTGGAGGCAAGGAACTATGGGCGGCTTTTGTCCTCCTAGATCCCCAAAGCCTAGAAGTGCTAGGATGGTCTGGGGTGAAAGATGCCATGCGATTTCCCTATGTTCCGGGCCTCTTGTCTTTTCGCGAGGTCCCAGCTTTGATGAAGGCTTGGGACCAACTAGATCGCAAACCAGATCTGATCATGGTCGATGGCCATGGCTATGCCCATCCTCGACGCATGGGAATTGCCTGTCACCTGGGACTCTTGACGGGCACGCCTACCATGGGGTGTGGGAAAAATATCTTGGTTGGCAAACACTCGCTTTTGGCAGAAGAAAAAGGAGCCGCTCAGCCTATGTTAGACCAAGGAGAATTGATCGGTTATGCCCTCAGGACCCGTGCTCGGGTCAAGCCTATGTACATTTCTGCGGGCCACCTGATTGACCAAGAATCCGCCCAAAAAGCGGCCATACAAGCCGTATCAAAGTACCGAATGCCCGAACCTACTCGCCAAGCCCACCTCTTGGTCAATCGCCTACGCCGAGGAGAACTCGCTCCAGGCATGGTTTGGCAAGGAAGCCCTTGAACCAAACGCATTCACAATGGTCTAAGGCATAGAACTATTCATTCAACTTCATGGCAATGACACAACTGAGCGTCAACCTCAATAAAGTAGCTTTAATTCGAAACTCCAGGGGGCGAAACCTGCCTGACCTGTTGCAAGTGGCTCAAGATTGCATTCGCTTTGGCGCCGATGGGATTACGCTGCACCCTAGACCTGATGAGAGACATGCCCGTAAAAGCGATGTTTACCAACTTAAACCAGCTCTGTCAGTGGAGCTAAATGTAGAGGGATATCCTTCCGAGGCTTTTCTGGCCATGATAGAAGAAACCCAGCCCGCGCAATGTACCCTGGTTCCTGACCCTCCTGGTGCGCTGACCTCTGACGCAGGCTGGGATACCTTGAAGCACACAGGTTTCTTGAAAGAGGTAATCTCCCGGATTAAGGCTGCCGGGGTAAGAAGCTCCATCTTTATTGAGACAGACTTGAAGATGATCGAGCAGGCCAAGCTTATCGGAACCGATCGCATTGAGTTGTACACAGAGCACTATGCCTCCTCTTTTGGCAAAGGGGATAAGGCGGCGGTGGAACCCTACGCTGAAGCAGGGGCCTTTGCCCAATCTATTGGCTTAGCCGTCAACGCCGGACATGACCTTAACTTAGACAACCTGTCTTATTTTGTTGAAAAGCTTCCCATGCTAGAAGAAGTTTCGATTGGTCACGCGCTAATTTGTGATGCCCTTTATTTGGGCTTGTCCGAAACCATTTGCCGTTATCAAGAATGCTTGGGGAAAGAGCAGCCTGGCAGCTCTCTCACTGAGAATAAGTAGAGGAAGAAGCGGATGAGATGTCACGGGATTTAGGCGGCTTAGTAGGCAAATATACCCGGACCGTAGTGCCTTGTCCAGGGGTACTGTCCAGAAAGAGTTCGCCTTCGTTTTTCTCGATGATTTCTTGACTCAGAATCAAGCCAATGCCTGTGCCTCGCTCTCTAGATGTGCCAAGGGTGCTGAAGGGCTGATTGCGTAAGAACAGCTTTCCCATGTTTTCTTCGCTGATACCAATCCCCTTATCGGTGATGGTGATGAATACATGATCTCCACCCCGAGAGGCTTCGATTGAAATGACCCCTCCTCTAAAGCTGAACTTAATGGCATTATCGATGAGGTTGCGAACGGCAATTCGCAGGGTCTCTGCCATGCCAAAGGCCTCAAGTTTGCTTTCTACGTTTGATTTGATCAGTACACCCTTGCGCTCTGCCCGATGAGACAGTTGTTGGATAGATTGAGTAAGAAGTTCATCTAGAGGGAATAGGGTAGGCTCCCAGCTTAGCTGTTGGAGCTGGCCCTGCGCCCAGTAGAGCAGGTTGTCAAGCAGGTTTCCGGTATTGCGAGCCCTCTGCTCCAATTCTCGAGTGAGCATTTCTTGCTCTCGATCGGTAAGGTTGCCTTCATTGATCAGACTGAGGGCATGCTGCAAAAAGTGGATGGGATACCTGAAGTCATCTCCCAAAATGCTAAACCAGCGATCCTTGGTCTGATTGAGAGCTTGCAGCTCTTTCGATTTGATCTCGAGTTGTGCCTTCTGATCTTGGAGTACTTTATTGTGGTGCTTCTTATGTTGGTTGAGTTGATAGTATATGGCTGATAAGATGGTCAGCAACACCATGAGGATGATGGCCCCACCCACAATCAGTCTTTGCGTATGAATGGTAGTTTGCTGCGCATCAAGCTTGGTGTCTTGGAGCTCTTTCTCCTTACGGAGCAGGGCAATTTCATTCCGGTCCTGCTGGGTGCGATAGCGTAGTTCTACCTCAGCCAGTTGCCGGGTGCGGGCATCGTTCATCAAAGAGTCTTTGAGAACATTGTATTGCTTCAGATAACTGAGCGCACGAGACCCATTCCCCATTCTTTCATACACCATTGAGAAGCGTAGATAAGCAGTTTTTTCATGTTCCTTGGCCCCAGATTGCCGCGCTAACTTGAGGCTTTCGCGATAATGAACCAAAGCTTGAGAATAGGCTCCACTTTCGAGGTCTAGATCACCAATTTCTCGGAGAGAGTGAGATGCTCCTGATAGGTCCCCAGCTTTGCGATTGATGGCCAGGGATTTTTGATAGTATTCGGCAGCAACAGAAGGGTTGCCTTTGATGGCATATACCGAACCAATTTCGCGATAGGCCGTGGCGAGGCGGGGTGGGTCATGTTGAGTTTGGTGGAGGGCCAATGCTTCTTGGTAGCTTAGGTGGGCACCAGCCCAATCGTCTTGTTGCGCCTGCATCATGCCCCGTGAGAGATAACCATTGGCCATGGCCAGGGTGTCCTGTAGCTGAGAAGTTGCTTCTATGGATTGGGCGTTATAGAGTAGGGCTTTTTCTACATCTCCTTGGTAGTAATAAATCCCCGCTAAATTGTTGAGGTTGCCAGCCTTACCCTTTAGGTCACCTATTCGCTGTTGGATGCCCAAGGCTATGAGGTAACTCTCCATGGCCATGGCATATTCTCCCCGAATAGAATAATAGACACCCATCAACTGGTGTCCAAAGGCCTGGCCCTTTTCAAACTCTAGCTCCTTGGAGAGTGACAGAATTTCCTTGGCATAATGCTCCGTCTCTGAGATATCAATGGTGTAGTATCGGTAACCAATTTCCTTTAACAGAATTACCCGCAACGTATCTCGATCGGGATGTGCGTCTAACAGATTTTGAAGGCTATCGATCTGAGCCATTTGGCCATACATCACTCCCAAGCAAATCAGCAGGCAAGCAACAAAGGATATGTAGCGTTTGAGTGTGTTCATAATAGGGGAGGCAGAAAGGGCTGAGACTAGGCAATCACTAGACAGAGAAATGCCACACTTTTCATTCCAATTTGCTTCAATTCTAGAATAATTCAGGGTATTTGTAAGATCAGAGGCAAAAAAATATATATGTATCGAGCTGGACAAACAATAATTCTTGTTTTTGACCTACTGGAAAACCCTGAAGAGATATTAAGGTAATGTACAAAAAAATGATTCCCGGATCATTCGAGGTTTGAAAATTTTTCACCTTTCGTTTTGCCAAGGAATACGGAAAAAATAACCTGTCGCTTCTGCGTAGGAATTTTGTTCCAGATCAAGGAAGGAAAATCGACCTTGGCGAGCCGAAGATTCCGACCTGTCGGAGCTAAAGTGCGAAGCAGTGGGATTAAGGGGCCCACTGCTGAGCCCGTGACGAAGAGATGGGGCAAAAGCCTGTCCTGCTGAGCGCAGCGAAGTCCCGCAAAGCGGGGAGCGAAGTCGAAGGAACTAAGCGTAGCGGCGTAATTTATTTTTTGAGTGTTCCCAACCAAATGTATTGGGTAAAGTTGATCATGGCTATGAATGGGGAAACATGGTTTTTAGGAGTGGATGGGTGTAAAGGAGGATGGATATGTGTCGGTCAACAGAAATCAGGGAACTGGCAAGCCCATCAGCTGTCCCACCTAGATCAACTGCTGGAGATTTGGGGAGAGAACATCTTTTGCCTGATAGACATGCCCATCGGTTTGCCGACTCATCGTTCCAGAGAATGCGACGGCTTGGCTAGGCGCTTGCTTCAAGCAAGGCGCAGCAGTGTCTTTCCTATTCCCAGCCGGGCATCCCTGATGGCACCTAGCTACGAAGAGGCTTGCCGCATCAACAGTAAGCTGATGGGAAAGAAACTTTCCAAGCAAAGCTGGAACATCGGTCCCAAAATCATGGAATTGGATCAGTGGCTGGCGAAACACGATCCCTATCAAGGGAAAGTTAGAGAAGCACACCCAGAGCTGGCTTTCTATGGATTGGCAGGTAAGCCCCTAGCTTGGAACAAGAAGCAGTCCGAAGGGAAAGTAGCTAGGTTGGACCTACTCGGTCAGCGATGGGAGGAGAGCGAGCAAATATACCATCAGATACGTGACGACTATCTGAGAAAAGACGTGGCAGACGACGACATCATTGATGCCATGGCCTTATGTCTCACGGCCATGAGTGCCCCTCGTTTGAACGTATTGCCCTCTTCTCCGGAACTGGATGAGAGAGGATTGCGGATGGAGATTGTATTTGGCGATTGGACGACTTTTTAGAGGGCGGTGCGGGGCAGGGCAAGCGTGAAGCTTTTAGCGTGAAATGGATAACTTAGCCCATAGCCTTTTTTTCTCTGACCAACTGAGATAGCATTTACTCCCATAATTGCGTTACCTTTGCCCACGCAAAAACCGCCTTTTGCTTTAACTACCATGAGAAAGAGTTAAAAAGTTAAAAAAGTTAAGAAGTTAAATGGTTGGTAATTAATTTGTTAACTCCCTTAACTCCCTTAACTCCCTTAACTCCCTTAACTCCCTTAACT
>CAZFPQ010000041.1:0-35551 GCA_964521065.1 uncultured Bacteroidia bacterium
AGACGATCGAAGCTCATTCCCTCCGTGCGGAGGTTCATGACGGTAGTGATGTAGTTGATACCTCCCATCAATGAAGATGCAATGAACAAGGTCATGGCAAACAACCACAGCGTCATCCCCGCACCTGAACCGGGCATGGCTTGCGGCAAGGCACTAAGTGGTGGATAAATGGTCCATCCCCCTGCGGCAGGCCCGGTAGAGATAAAAAGTGAGATCAACATCAATACAGAACTGGTAAAGAAGAACCAGTAGGAAAGCATGTTGATAAAGCCCGAAGCCATGTCCCGCGAACCAATCTGTAGGGGAATCAGGAAATTACTGAAAGTCCCACTAAGACCTGCTGTAAGCACGAAAAACACCATGAAGGTACCGTGCATGGTCACCAAGGCTAAGTAAAAGTTAGGGTCTAATTGGCCACCAGGAGCCCACTTACCCAGGATCGTTTCTAGGAAAGGAATTGGAGTATCAGGGAAGGCCAGTTGGAGACGGAAGATGGTAGACATCAACACGCCGAAGATGGCCATGATAATACCGGTAATCAAAAACTGCTTAGCGATGACCTTGTGGTCGGTGCTAAATACATATTGGGTCCAGAAGTTCCCATGATGATGATCATGATGTCCATGATCGTCATGGTGAACCGCATGACCTGACTGAACTGCTTGTGAATGTGTATCCGCCATTTTATTCTACAGGTTGATTGGTGCTTCTAATTTTCTGCCATTGCAACTTCTTGATTCTGGGCTTCCTCCAGCGCTTGGCGCTGGGCCAGGGCTGCTTTTTCCGCAGCTTCTACGTCCTCTTTCGAAGCAAGGGTCTTCCAGGTATCGTAATAAGGCTTTTGATCAGCCAACCATTTTTCATATTCAGCTTGCGTCTCAACTACCACTACCCGACGCATGTTCCAGTGACCACCGCCACAGATTTGTTGACAAGACATTTCATAGTTGAAATCAGGGTTACCCGTCCGCTCCCGCATTTCTTTGGTCGTGATGGTAGGAGTAAAGTGGAAACTGGTAGGCATACCCGGCACAGCATCCATCTTTACGCGGAAGTGAGCAATCGTTGCACTATGCAACACATCGCGTGAGCGAATGCGCATCATGGCTTTCTTTCCTACAGGTAGGTGAATTTCCTGAGCGATGAAATCGTCTTGCGCTTCTAGGTCCGCATAATTAACCCCAATGTCGTTTCCAGTAGCCTCGTTGATGTAAGCCACGTTGGCCTCACCTAACTTACCATCTTGCCCAGGGTAGCGGACCGTCCAACCAAATTGTTTGCCATTAACTTCATACTCAATGGCTTCGGCCAGCTCTTCTTCGCTTAGGTCTCCCATGGTATCATGCCATACCCCTACCCCATCAAAAATCAACAGGGTTAAGACAATCGCAGGAATCACGGTCCAGACTACCTCTAACTTGTTGTTATGAGGATAATAAAGGGCCTTTTTCCCTTCTTGATATCGATAGCGCCATGCATAATAAAAGAGCAAGACGTTGGTGATGACTGAAGCCAAAATCGCCACGATCATAGAATTGATCATCATGCGGTCGATTTCCACACCGTGCTCAGTAGCGGCATTTTTCATGAAGACAAACTCATCCTCCCATGCGCGGGTGGAGAGGTATGCCGCGGCCAATCCAAACAGCAAAAAAGCAAAGAATAAATTGGCGTTGATAATATGAGGGTTCCACTTGGAAAAGGGGTCGATCTCCTTCAAGCGAAAAACCAGGTAGAGATTCGCGCAGACCAACACGAATATGACTACCAGCAGTATTTGGGCAAAGCCTAATATTGATTGAGGATCCATATCTAATGTGTCTCTTCGTTTCCGTGCTACAAAGATACTAAACGCAAACAGAAACGCATTGTTAAAAACTTATATGATTTTTTTGCTAACAGTTCTGAACTTTCAATCTTTTCTGACATTTTGATAACCTCACAAGATTGCTCCGGTGAGGTCATCAATATCTTCTCGATTCACCGCTGGGCGCTATACTGCACCTGTGCTGTGGTTAAGACTCTCCTCAAGGTAAGGGTGCTTGGTCGGAACCAAGTTAGCTTTCGACAGCGAATTAAATACCGTGAAAATAAATACCCCAGCAAACAAGGCAAAGAATCCTACTTCTACTAAACCAATACCTGGATTCTCTCCCATTGCACCGGGCATAATCATCAGATAAAGATCATGCCAGTGGCCATAGAGTACAACCACCGCCAAAGGCAAGAAGGTTGCAAACTTACGCTTCGCATTTCTAGACATTAAGACCAAGAATGGTGTAATGAAGTTGATGAATAGGTTGGCGTAAAACATGAAAGAGTATCCCAAGTATGCGCTGTCTTCGACTCGATAGCGTTTGACATAGTAAATACCTTCTTCTGGAATGTTGGAGTACCAAATCAGGAGATACTGAGCTACCCAGATATAAGCCCAGAAAATACTAAAACCAAAGGTATACTTTCCTAAGTCATGAAGGTGAGCGTCATTTACGTAGCTCATGTGGCCTTGCTGCTTCAAGAAATTGACGATCAGGTAGATGGTGATCATAGCTGACACCATAGATCCAGCAAAGATGTAGACGAAGAAAATCGTAGAGAACCAATGAGGTTCTAGAGACTTAATCCAGTCTACCGCAAACAAGCTGTATGATATCGCAAAGAATACCACGAAGAAAGCAGAGATTTTTTGCTCCCGACCAAAGTGAGTCAAGCCACCTTCTTGATCCTGTAACAAGGACTGGCGACGAATATAGATGGCAACCAAGGTCCACACCCCAAAGAAGATCACGCTTCGGATGATCCAAAAGGGTTGATTTAGGTATCCACGCTTGGCATCAATGATGGCATCAGTCCCTGGCTCAATATGGACCCATTCGTAGACCTCTCCCATAAAAAAGAAGACAGCCCCTAAAATGATTACCCCAAAAGGCAGGTAGCCAGAGGTAATGGCTTCTGGCACACGGCGAACCGCAATGTGCCAGCCGGCGTTGCCAACTTTATGAATGGCCAAGAAAAACAGGGCCCCCATCGAAAGGGTTAAGAAGTATAATCCACATAGCAATAAGTTTGATGCAATGCGGGTAAACATCGTGGGCTCTTTGTGGTGGTGTCCCCCTGCATGCTCTTCCCCATGCTCACCCCCATGGGTGTCATCGGTATCAGCAACAGTATGAACATCACCTTGCTCGGTTAGTACCGCGTGTTCATGATCATCACCATGAGAATCACTACTTTGAGGACCTCCAAACAAGGCCCCTAATACGATTAGCACCAACCCGACACCAATCAGCCCAAACGCGACGTTCTTGAACCGCTGCTTGAATTCAAAACGGTCGTTTAGGTCTTCCGGAGAGAAATGTGCGCTTGCCAATTTTATCTCAATTTTTTGGAGTTCTGAATAATGAATCGTGTCGTGTTAAGGAGCGGTGCTGCCTTCTACGGCTACTGGAGCTGCCGCGTCTGCGGTGGCTTCATTGCCTGTTTCTTCTGCTTCGGCATAGTTAGGGAACCACTTCTTTATATATGCGATAACCTCCCAACGTTCCTTAGGGGTAACCTGAGATGCGTAAGATCCCATTTGCCCTTTGCCATAAGTCAAGGTATGGAACATCTTTCCTTCAGGCAGGTTCAGGGTAGCATAATCAGGTACACCTACATAGGCTTCCCCGGTTACCAGAGAGCCTTGACCTTTTCCTTGAGGTCCATGACACATGACACAGTAAATTTCATATACCTGCTTCCCCTTTTCTTTGGTCTCATCAGATTCAACCAAAGGAGTAGTAAACTCTAGGCCAGCTTGCTCATAGCCTTCTGGGGTATTTGGATAGGGATATGGGCTAAAAGCCTCTTGGTAGTACCAAGAGCTAGCACGAGGGATGGTTCCTTCAGGCGCTTTTTGAGCGGCTAAGCCATTTTTAAAGTATTTAACCTTTCCATCCTCTTCAGCCGCAGGATAATGCCCGCCGATCCAAGGTTGGGTATTGTAAACTGTTTGGCTATAGGGCTCTAAAGGGAGTGAGTTGTACATGTTGGGAGCATACTCGATGTTCCGGTCAGACTTGTCGTTGTAACAAGCACTGAGGAAGAGGACCATCAAGCCCAGCAACATGACGCGTTGAATTCCGATATGTAGTGGTGGCATCTGCATGGTCTTAAAAGTCTTTGGTCGCAATTTCGTAGGCTCCTTCTTCTTCAAATACCGCTCTAATCGCTGCCTCGTCTTCTACCTTCTCCTGATCTATGGCAATCACAAAGACATCATCTGTCTGGCGATCATCCATCAAGAAGGCTTTTTTACCAGGCCAATAGCGACCGATGATGAAGAAGGTAATCACCATCCCGTGTGCGGCAAATAATACGGTCATCTCAAATGTAATGGGCACAAAGTCAGGGAAAGCCAAAGAGGGCTTACCTCCGATATTCATGGGCCATACTGCTCCGTAAAGCAAGCTCATCATAGTAACCGCAGTAGCGAAGCCCAGGCAACCATAGATAAAAGCAGCCACAGTCAGTCGGGTACGCTTAATATTCAGATAGGGCTCGATCTCGTGGATCGGAAAGGGAGAATAGATGTCGTAAATCAGGGTGCCCTGCGCGTGCAGCTTCTTTGCCGCCGCCATCACCTTATCCGGATCCCAGAACTTACCGATTAAGAAACTCTTGTTCATTATGTGCGGATTGAAAAATCTATAGGATAATGAGGATTAGGCCGTAGCTGCTTCACCGCCAGCAGGCTCCTGAATGTGATCAGGCTTCTTGGGGTGGTGCAACAGGGTCTTAACTTCAAACATATTGATCACAGGCAGATACTTGGAGAAGAGGAAGAAGCAGAACATGAAGAGACCAAATGTTCCGATAAAGATTCCAGCTTCTACCCAAGTCGGAGTATACATGGCCCAACTTGATGGCAAGAAGTCACGGTGCAAGGATGAAACGATGATCACGAATCGTTCAAACCACATTCCGATGTTCACAAAAATGGAGATGATGAACGTGGCCACCATATTGGTCCGGATCTTCTTGGACCAGAAAAGCTGCGGGGTGACTACGTTACAAGTAAACATCGCCCAGTAGGCCCACCAATAGGGACCAAACATCCGGTTCACAAATAGGTAACGCTCCCACAAGACGCCAGAGTAATAAGCAGTAAAGAACTCAGTGGTATAAGCTAGGCCAACCAGAGAACCCGTAGCCAAAACGATTTTAGCGATGGATTCCATGTGATCCATGGTGATGTAGTCCTCTAACTTATAGACCCTGCGGGTCACAATCATTAGGGTTTGAACCATGCCAAATCCTGAGAAGATTGCTCCTGCAACGAAGTAAGGAGGAAAAATGGTGGTGTGCCAACCCGGGATAACCGAGGTAGCAAAGTCCATTGATACAATGGAGTGTACCGAAAGTACCAATGGGGTGGCTAAACCAGCCAAAATCAACGAAACCAGCTCATAGCGCGACCAGTTCCTCGCAGAACCTTCCCAGCCAAAGCTCAATCCCCCATAGATAGCCGCAGAAATTTTCTTACCTGCCCTGGCAAAACGATCACGGATGGTTCCAAAGTCAGGAATCATACCGAGATACCAGAAAACCAAAGAAACTGAGAGGTAAGTAGAAATCGCGAATACGTCCCACAATAGAGGTGAGTTAAAATTCACCCAGAGTGATCCACGGGTATTAGGTAAAGGCAAGAACCACAACCCTAACCAAGGACGTCCCATGTGAAGAATAGGAAACAGACCGGCACAAAGTACGGCGAAAATGGTCATCGCCTCAGAGGCACGGTTGATCGAGTTTCTCCACTCTTGTCGAAATAGCAACAGTACCGCAGAAATAAGGGTACCTGCGTGACCGATTCCTACCCAGAATACAAAGTTGGTAATGTCAAAAGCCCAGCCTACGGTCTTATTCAAACCCCAGGTACCAATGCCCTTGTAAACGGTCCAGGCAATACAGGCAAAACCGCCTAGCATCACCAAACCAGAAACGGCGGTCCAGAATAGCCAAGTCAAATTTGGCTTTGCCTCAATGGGCCGGGTGATATCCTCGGTAATCTTACCATAGGTATCGGTATTGGTCACCCATTTTTGACGAATCGGAGATCTAACGTGAGACATAACTGCGTGATCTATAAGTTGGTTCTATACCTCTGATTTATGCGTGTTCGGTGGTAGCGGCATGGCTCTCTGCCTCATGCTTGAGCCATGGCTTAGCCTCTAAGTGTTCTTTGTGAATGGCTTCAGTTTCGGCTTCATTGCGATTGCGAACCAAAGCTTGGTATTGAACGGAAGGCAAGGTCTTAACTTCCTCCAAGACTGCGTAACTGCGAGCCTCGCGATAAGCCTTGCTAACCGCACTATTAGGATCATTGAAGTTGCCAAATACAATGGCACCGGTAGGACATGATTGCTGGCAAGCCACTTGAACGTCGCCATCTTCTGGCTTAGCCAGCGTTGACTGAGCATTCACTTTGGCGCGAAGCTTGGCATCCTGCAGACGCTGTACACAGAAGGAGCATTTCTCCATCACCCCACGGAAACGTACGGTTACGTCAGGGTTCAAAACCAACTTACCAAGCTGGCTATGAGTGTAGAGATCAGCAAACTTCTTGTCATCCTGCCAGTAGTTGAACCAGTTGAAGCGGCGAACCTTGTATGGGCAGTTGTTGGCACAGTAGCGCGTTCCCACACAGCGGTTGTAGGTCATTTGGTTCAAGCCTTCGTTGCTGTGAATGGTAGCCAAAACAGGACAGACAGTCTCACAAGGAGCGTTGTCACAGTGCTGGCAAAGCATGGGCTGGAAGGCCACATCAGGGTTGGAAGTCTCACCTGAATAGTAGCGGTCGATGCGCATCCAGTGCATTTCGCGGCGGGTGCGAACTTCCTGCTTTCCAACTACTGGAATATTGTTTTCAGCTTGGCAAGCCACTACACAGGCACCACAACCTGTACACTTGTTCAGGTCGATAGCCATCTTCCAATGGATGGTCTGGGCCGTTTCAGGATCCTCGTAGTGAGAGTCCCAAAGCGATACCAGGTGATCCTTTTTGGCTTCACGCTTCTTCACGCGAGCCTTGTATTTGCCATTCTGATAGTTGGCGAGGGTAGTTTCTTCAATGATGGCCTCAGTACGATCGTAGTCACCAGCGCCAACAGGCAGCTTGGTTTTAGCTGGATCGTAAAGCAAGTTAAAGGTTTGAACGGAAGCCAAAGGATATTTCAGTCCAGTCTTGCTCATGCTCACTCCCGTGTGGAAGTACTGGGTAGCCCCCCCATCCATGCGTACCGCAGGGAAGAAATTGGTTCCAGCAATTTGGCGGCTGCCTTTCTGGGTGCCGTTGGCCCGCTTGGTTACCTTCCCAAACTTACTGCCATAGCCTAAAGCTACCGCAAGGGTTTCTTTGGCTTGCCCAGGCTGAACGTATACAGGCATGGAGTAGCTTTCGCCATCCACTGTAACTTCAATTACATCTTCGTTTTTCAGGCCCTGGGATTGGGCCATGTCTACGGGAACAGAAACGTAGTTGTCCCAAGTAACCCGACTGATGGGGTCAGGCAATTCTTGTAACCAAGGGTTGTTGGCTTGCTTTCCATCGCGAATTCCTACTTTCTCAAAGATCACCAGTTCCAACTCTCCTTCAGGAATATCCTTGCGACTGCTGCGCTTGATCAAATCGGCCGCTTCAGTGATGGCTGCGGCTTCCATGGCATAGGCAGCGCCTTCTCCCTCAGTGGCAGGCAACATGAAGACCCCTTTGCGGAGAGCTTCATTCCAGAAAGTCCGGAAATTGCTGTACTCACTCTGCTGAGGATACATGTTTTCTTCCCAGAACCGCTTCAGGTAGTCCTGATACCCTTCTTCAGATCCCATCCAAGTCAAGAAGCTGTCCTGAGCTTGACGAGTCCGGAAGATTGGATAAATGGTGGGCTGAATCAAAGAGAACTGGTCTCCAGTTTGCTGAGCATCTCCCCATGACTCTAGGAAGTAATGGTCGGGAGCTACATAGCCACACAGCTCTGAAGTTTCATTTCCTTTGGTAGCGAAGGAAACAGAAAGCCCAACCTTAGGCAACTCAGAAGCGAAGATCTCGCTAAAGGCAGAATCATACACAGGGTTGGCCCCGTAGATGAATAGAGCGCTAACCTCACCGGCCTGCATTTCCTTAGCCAAGTCACTCAAAGCACGATCATCCCCTTGACGGTAGAACGAAGGTGAGTCAATGCTCAAGGTCTTGCCATAGTTGCCAAGCATTTGGTTGATCGCAATCACCAGTTTCTGGACAGCTACGTCATTGCTACCAGAGACCAACAAGCTCTTCCCAGCATTTTTGACGAGGTCACCGGCGGCGATTTCAAGGCCATCCATGTACACGGTGTAATTGGTTACACCTGGTATCTGCCCTTGTCCCAACTTAGAAGCAACCTTGTTATAAAGGTTCAGCAGAGCAAGGCCCTGCTGAGAAGGATTCAAAGGAAAGCGCAAGTCCGCCTTAGAACCTGTAGTAGTCAACAAAGACTCAAACTGCAGGTGACGAGACATGGGCTGGTCTGGGTTGCGGTTCTCCACGTACTGTGAAGAGAAAGATACGGGGCTAACCCAAGTACCAAGAAAATCTGCATCAAAGCTCACGATGGCCATGGCCTGGTCAAACATGTAGCTAGGCACCGCATAGGTTCCAAAAGCAGCTTCATGAGCCTGGGCGATTGCAGAAGAAGAAACGGGATCGTAAGATACGTGCTTACCATCCTCAAACTGAGCCAAGAATTCCCCAACCAACTGACGTGTCGAGGGACTCATGACAGAGTTGGTCAACACCCGAACCTTGCCTCCGTTGGCCTTAATCTTTTCTAGCTCGGCTTTGATGTCACTATCGATGGATTCAAAGCTAGGAACTAAGTTTTGGCCTTTCATGGGCGCGCGCAAGCGAGCCTCTTCGTACATATCGAGTATAGTGGCCTGATCCGTAGCTGAAAGGCCTCCTTTGGTCAACGGAGAATCTGGATTCCCTTCTAACTTGATGGGACGACCTTCACGGGTCTTCACCAAAGCGGGATTCCCTTCTGGAGTGGTAGAAGCATACCAGTTAGCAACTCCAGGAATGATATCCGCTGGCTTATTAACGTAGGGAATGGCCTTTTTTACCGGCCCTTCAGCACAAGCAGCTAGCGTAGCAGCTGTCATGCCAAAGCCCAATATCTTCATAAAATCCCGACGATTGCTGCTGAAGCTCATATTCTCCTCAGACGCTTCTGCCATCACCTGATCAATGGCCATGTCGGTAGAAAACTCTTTGCTGGCCTGCTCCACAAACTCTGGGCTCTGCTCCAATTCTTCCAGGCTCTTCCAATATTTAGGCTTACTCATTATGCGATGAGATTATTGAGTTCTGTAGGATGATTAATAGTGGCAACGGGCACAGTTGAGTCCTCCCATGTCGGCGACCGTCATGTCGGTAGCCTCACCGAGAACTTTTACTTTTTCATTGCGGTGACAGTTGATACACCAACCCATTCCTAAGTCGGAGTATTGATAGACTACTTCCATTTCTTGGATGGGACCGTGACAGGTCTGGCATTCAAGACCACCTACCACTACGTGCTGGGCGTGGTTGAAATAGGCGTGATCTGGAAGGTTGTGAATACGGACCCATTCAATAGGTTTCTCTTCGTAACCCTCTATGTATTGGAAGTTTTCAGGATCCCAGCCAATAGATTCGTAAATCTTTGCGATTTGCTGCTTTGAATATTCCGTACGCTCGGGATCGTTGGGATACTCTTTGTATTGAATCTGCTTGTGGCAGTTCATACACACATTGGCACCAGGGATCCAAGCGCTTTTGGACTTGTAGGTTCCAGAGTGACAGTACTTACAGTCAATTTCATAAGTACCAGCGTGCAACTTGTGGCTGAAAGCGATGGGCTGCTCGGGCATGTAGCCTTGATGTAAGCCGATGGTCCGTGCTTCCGAAATCCACTGAGCCAAACCGCCGATGATGGCGATGGTCGCAATGGCAGCAATCACAAATTTGTTTTGCAACAGAGATTTGCTGCGGGCCATGGCGTCAGCCCAAGTAAAGGCTTCTTTGTTTTCCTTGGCCCGAACCGCCGTTACCAAAGTAGCAGTGATCACAACCAGCAACAGAGCGATCAGCACCAACACGCCAACCAATCCTAGGAGTGCATAGAAAACGGTGGGATCGTTGAGGGCATCTCCGCTTCCAGCTCCCGTAACAACAACCTCCCCACCTGGAGGAGTAGGAGGTGCATCTCCGACTTCAATGTATTGAAGGATATCAGCGATGTTTTCATCGGTTAGCGTTGGGAAAGCCTGCATCATACCATTGGCCTTCCATTCCTCATACAGAGCAACGGCCTTTTCATCACCAGAACCAATCAAAGCGGGGGCGTTACGAATCCAACTGTAAAGCCACTCCTCATCTCCAGCATATTTCTGATTTACCCCGGATAGGGCTGGCCCAATGCGTTTCGCATTAAGGGCGTGACAAGAGCTACACTGGCTCTTAAAAAGCTTCTTGCCATTCTCCGCATTTGGCTGGGCATATAGCGAACTGCCGAGCAGAAAGGAAATGGCAAGCAACAACGTAGTAAGTATATGGCGTAAACCGGTTTGTCGCATAGCGAAACGAATTGATCTAACTGATGCTTATGTTTCCAAGTACAAAACTCACTGAAGTGAATTACTTAGGGCACTCCTAAACGGGCGCAAAATAATATCACCCCTATTTCCAACCAAACATCCCCATAGAAAGATATGTAAGACTATACACATTTAGAATCGTTCTAAATAAAGTTTCAAAACTTTCCGAACTCTCAGACACATTTCTACATTTTCTAGGCCATTTTCCTTCAATTCCTTTCAAAAAACAGTCCCATTTCCGAAGTAATACTTTTTGTAATGCACTGGATAAAGACTTCTTATGCCAATCCCGAACTCTTCCCCCCTCGTGAATCTTCCCTCATCCTGGTGAATTCAAGATCACAGGCATCAGGGAATTAAAAAGAGTAAGCTCCCATAAAAGGAGGGGAGTTTCTGGTTAAAATACTTGCCTATTTGCTGTCTAGGGCTTGTTGAACCACCTGGTTAACCATTTTAGGATCCGCTTTTCCTTGGAAAGCCCTCATCAATTGGCCCACAAAGAATCCCTTGAGGTTCTTCTTACCTTTCTTGTAACGCTGTACTTCGGCGGGATGCTTCTCCATCAAAGCCAGCATGGCTTGATCCAATTCTCCAGAATTGGTGGATGCCAGCAGCCCATTTTGTTCAGCAAGAGATTCAGGATCTCCTTGGGGTTGACTCATCATCAAAGGAAGCAGTTGCTCTTTGGCCAGGGTAAAACTCAGCTTTCCCTCTTTGACCAGTCGCATCAATTGGGCGATGGGTTGGGGGGAAAGGGGACATTGCTCTATGGCCAAACCTTGCTCCTTGAGCATCGTCCGCAATGGGCCCAATACCCAGGTGCTCGCTGCCTTGGCGTCCTGACTCAGTTCAGACACCGCTTCAAAGTATTCTGCCCAGGCCCGATCCTCGACGATGACTAACGCTTCGTTCCTAGGCAGCCCCCACTCTTGGTATTGTCTCCATCGCTGAGCAGGTAAAGAGGGCTGTTCTGATTTGAACTTGGCTATTTTTTCCTGGCTGAGGGCAATGGGTGGCATGTCAGGCTCGGGAAAATAGCGGTAGTCGGTGACCGACTCCTTGTCTCGCATAGGAAAGGTCTTCTGACGGCCATGATCCCAAAGGCGGGTTTCTTGGCGCACCGTTTTTCCTTGATCCAGTAAATCTGCCTGCCTGACGATCTCGTGCTTGATGGCTCGGATCAAGTAATTGATCGAATTGAGATTTTTGACTTCAACTCGGGTGCCAAAGCGAGTGCTCCCAACAGGCATGATGGAGACATTGGCGTCACAGCGCAAGTTGCCTCGCTCCATGTTGGCATCGGAGACACCCAAATAGCGAACAATGCGCCGAACTTCGGCGAGCATGGCCCCAGCGGCTTCGGCACTGCGTAGATCAGGCCGGGTGACCAATTCAGCTAGCCCCGTTCCTGCCCGGTTGAGATCAATCAAGCTAGCGGTGGCCAATTCCTCGTGCAGGGATTTTCCTGCATCTTCCTCTAGATGAATGCGATCTAAGGACACACTGGCCAGCGTTCCGTCCGTTTGGGGAAATTGGATTTCACCACCTTGACATAGGGGGGCACGGTCTTGGGTGATTTGATACCCTTTGGGTAAGTCGGGGTAGAAATAATTCTTCCGGTCAAAGTGACTCGCAGGATTAATTTCGCAGCCCAAAGCCAAACCCAGCTTCAACATCTGATCGATGCAGGCTTGGTTGAACCAGGGCAAGGTGCCTGGGTGGCTATAGGTCAGCGAGGAGACCAGGGTATTAGGAGCATGGCCAAAACCCATGGCCTCACGACCAAACACCTTGCTTTCAGCTTGAAGCTGAATGTGAATTTCCAACCCAATGACAGGCTGATAATTGGCGAGTACTTCTTCCACCGTATTCATGGCCCAAATTAACTATCACCCAATCTGGGAGACAAGTTTCTAGTAGGGCAATGTGTATAGCGTTGCGGAGAAATTTTCCTGTACAAACCTGACCCTGGTTCAAGGAATCCGGTCTGGCATGTTACGGCTGAGGACAAACAGGGGGATCTCCGGCAAAACCAAGCCTAGAAGCGGTTGCGCAACAAGTCGATGAATTCATTGACGACAGAGTCCGAGCGGTCCAAATTGTCATTGTTCAGGACAAACTTGTTAAGGATTTCTTCCACTTCCTCTTTGCTAGCTGCGTTGTTGACTTTATCCACGATGATGCGGAAGCGGACGTTATTTCCCTCAAACACCTTTTGGACATATTGGTATTGCTTGTGGATAGGAATCTCGTCCAGCTTGATTTTGGCTTTGCCATTCAAGTTATCGCCGAGCGATTTTTTGCTGGCAAATTTATCGGCAATGGTTTGGGGGCGATCGCTGATTCGGTCCAACACGGAAGCAGGGCGATCAGTTTCTGGCGTCTTAGGAGTAGGCTCTTCTTTTTTAGGTTCTTCGACCTTGGGCTCTGGAGCAGGTGTCTGTGCCTTGCCTTGGGCCTCTTTCTGCTTTTGCCTTTCACTCAGGAAGCGATCCAGAAAATCTGAGGTAGACTCCTTGGGCTTTTCAGGTTCTGGCTTCGTCTCTGGCTGAACAGGCTCCTCTTTGGCTACCGGCTCCGGCTCCGGCTTAGGAGGTTCGGGTTCTTTGTGTTCAACGGGAGGGACAGGAGTGGGAGCTTGCACTTTGGCTATGGGTTCCTCGATCTTAGGGGCAGGTGGATTTGTGGCCGGAATAGTGGATGCATCCAGATCGTCATCCAAGTCAAAATCCAAGCTGGTATCACTGCTTAATCCATCGAAGAAGCTTTGCTTTTTCTTTTCCTCTTCGGCTTTACGTCGCGCCTCTTCCTCAGCTTTACGTTGCGCTTCTTCCTCAGCTTTACGGCGGGCTTCCTCTTCCTTTTGGCGAGCGGCTGCTTCTGCCCTGAGGCGTTCTGCCTCTTCGGCACGGCGCTTCTCTTCCTCATGAGCCAATTCCTGCTGTGCCTCTTGAACGATCTCGTTCAAGCTTCGTCCAGTTAGGGCACGGAATTGTTCTTCTCGGTATTGATCAAAAGACTTACCACTTTTTTGGCTAAACACTTGAGAAACTTTTTTCATCTTTTTGAAAAAAGTTGCCTTCTCAACCTCGGCCAGGTTGTTCTTTTTATGGTTTTTTAGGATGCTAGAAACCACGAAGTCCAAGTCAGAAAAAAACTGGGTGTATCGCTCATACACAGCCAGGTCTATCTGGTCATTTTGCGCAAAGAAAAAGCTATCAAACGTTTCTTCAGGTGCGACCAGTAGCTTGAGATTGTTATACACTGCCCGCTTCAACATGGGTTGAAAATCTTCTTTGCTGATGAAGATATATCGGGAAATCTGGTTTTTGAGAGTTTGTATAGTAGAGGCAATTTCAGGTTGCTCTAGGTCAAAATAAGGGTGATAGAGCTTATTGAGCTGCATTTCCCATACTTGAAACACCTGAAAGATGAGAAAGCGGTTTACTTGCTCATGTCCAGCAAATTTCTTTAGTTCCTCTCCGCTGATTTTTCCATCGTTGAAGTAATGCCGCTCGAAAAGACCGGTGCTGATCTCTTGAGCTAGGTGGTTAAGCTTTTCTTCGGGCAGAGTGGTGAGTTCCATTATTTTTTTTCTAATTTGTGCTAGCAGCCAAGTTACGGTAAAATTACGGAATCTTACGTCTTACCGTTGTGAATTGTAACGATAAGGGTTTGATTAGTAGTGTTTTATTATTCAAATAAAACCCTTTGGCCACCAAAATTATCCAATTGCGCCTGATTTTTAGTACGAAAGGCCTAATTTTATAAGGTGCAGTCACGATTATACATCCACCTCCTTTGGCTCTTAAGCCTAGCATGCTGCCTGGGATGCAAAAAGACTCCCGGGCCCGTGGCGGAGTGGCAGCGGGTGACCATTGCTAACCTATACGCTGTAGACTTGCCGACCACCTTTGAAATGGGCTTTGACATGCACGAATACGCCCAGCTTCAATACTATGACCTAGAGCACTCCATTTTTTTGCTGGGAATCGAGGATGCCAAAGAAAATTTGGGGGATATCAAACGTCGGCGCCTAAAACTTCGTGGCTATTTCACCTTCGTAGAAGACATCGTGATGGAGGCGGCCGATACTTCCCTGATCGAGGCCAGCGCCCAAATGTCCTTGCCAGGAACTGAGCAAAGGCCCGCCCGCTTCTGTGATTACTGGGTAGGACAATATGAAGGAACTGATATTCCTCTCTTTTATCGCATCGCAGTGTATGAAAGCCCTGATTACTTCTTTCAATTGGTCTTTTGGATGCCTTATGAAAATCATTGCCAGTACTACCCAACCATTGAAAAAATCAGTCAATCATTTACCCTCCTACCTGGCGCCATGGGCGATCAGAAGCTTACACCTAGCTTGACAGGACAGTAAAGCTGACGGCAGATATACAGACATGGGTAGGAACAAGCTCCCGATGCAAAACTCCTAATGGTTGTCTAGTTGCCTCCATACCGCCACATTCGTACTGCCAATAATGCAGGTAGACAAAAAAGGTCTGAGTATGGGACAGGGATGGAATTAGACACTTGGACAGAAGAAATTGGGATATGGCGGTACGGGCTATGGATATAAGGATGAATGAATACAGCAACATACCCTATACACCCGTACCCGATTACTGCTTTCTTATATCAGCTTACTGTAAATAGGCTACTTGGTACCTACCTCCATAGCCCCTTTGCACTTTTCTTTTCGCCTTTTACTTAAGATTTCTTTTTGGGGGCAGTGCCAAAAAAGAGTTTGCCGTAAAAACTAGGTCGGCTCAATTGCCGGCGCAGTTGTAGGTCTTCAAACATCATGGTGAACAAGGTCCTCAGCGATTCGTTGCGATTGACCCTCCGGGTGACCGCGTTGAACAAGCGGGGGTAACGTGCCAGTTTCTGAAGCTGATGACTGAGTTTTAATTCCGCGCCAAGCTTTTTGAATACGGCCTGGTCGTATCCCTTTAAATCCTGCCCATCCTTTAATTTTGCCATGGCAAATTGAGCCGCCAATCGACCACTGATCATGGCATTGCCTATTCCTTCGCCTGTAAATGGATCAATGAGCCCTGCTGCATCTCCCACCAGCATCCAACCATCGCCAGAGATGGCCCTACGCAAAGAGCCAAGCGGCAGTCCAAAGCCCTGTACAGGTCCTTCATGCTCAGCCTTGGCAAACCTATCTGCTAAACGGGGGTGGGTATTCAGCAGGTCAACTAATCGGGTACGCAAATTAAGAGGATGCTTTTGCAGATCCTTGGTCAGCATGCCCAATCCCACGTTGACCCGGCCATCTGGCAGGGGAAAAATCCAAAAATAGCCCGGTAACAGTTCTGGAAGGTAATGTAGCTCCAGGTAATGCTGGGGATGAAATCCCTCAACGGGTTGACAATAAAGGCGCACACCTGCACTGTGATGTTTAGGCTCCACTTTATGCTGAGCGAGTTTGCGTGTGACCACAGAATTGGCGCCATCGGCACCGATCAATAGGCGAGCCGAAAAGCTATCCGACCCATCTGACAAAAGAAATCCATCAGGATGCGTGTCAAGATGACGCAGGGAGAAGCCTTCTACAACTTCAAGGTCCGGAGCTGCTTTCACCTGCTCAACCAGAAAATGGTCAAAATCCAAGCGAGCCGCTACATAAGCTGGCACCAATGAGTTTTCTGGATCCAGCCTCAAGGGGATGTCAAGTTCCTGTCCGTTTGGGGCGACAAAGCGTATGCCCCAGGTGTCTTGGGTAAAAACTTGACCCCGGAATTCATCTAGGATATCCAGGTCGAGGTATTTGAGGACCGAAAGTACTTTACCACTGATGGCATCGCCACATACTTTGTCACGAGGGAAATGGGCTCGGTCAACCAAACGAACTTTTAATCCGCTATTCCTAAGGGCCAGGGCACATGTACTGCCCCCGGGCCCAGCACCCACAATTGCTATGTCTACCTTATCCCTGATGTTTGAGTCCAAGCTTAAAAAGATCCCGCGATATGGAGAGATGTACCATAAAAAGTAAAGTTCTACTAGCCAGGCAACTGAATTAATGATCTCACAGGATACCCCAAACGTACAGTAGGGATAAGTCTGTATGTTCATTTAGTCCTCATGCTGTGTCTCTCGGTTCTCAACCTACCCAAAAGAGAAATCCCATCTGTGTCAAGACAGATGGGATCGAATGAAGTTTTGTGATTTTTTTATTCAAAGTCGATCGAGGTAATCCGAAACTCGGTCCGTCGATTGTCCTGTTCATCTTGGTCGCTCAACTCAGGGAATACCAATGGCTCAGATTCACCGTAGCCAATCCACGAAAGACGGGATGGATCGATTCCATTATCAGCCAGATAGCGAACTACAGCCTTGGCCCGGTTGTTAGACAGGGTATTGTTGTAGGGAATGCCTCCGTTGCTGTCGGTATGGGAGCCAAGGCGGATGGTGATGTTGCGATTTTGATTGAGGATTTGGAGGAGGGTTTGTAGCTCAGCAAGAGCATCTGGCCTCAAATAGAACTCATCAAAATCGTAATAGATATTGTTCAGGACATAGGGAGTCTCAAATACGATCGGCTCCAGTTCAATGTCAATGTTTTGAACAATGTCTCGATCTCCTCTGATGCCCATGGTAGAAACCTCTTCTTCATTAGCGAGGTACTCTGGAGCATTACCTAAGATCTTGTATCGATGATCTGCCCGCAGAGGAAATTCATAACGGGCAGTCTGATCCGTGTTGAAGGTATCTAGGGCAACGATGCTGCCATTGTCTTGATACTCGTAGAGGATGGCCGTAGCAAAAGAAACAGGTTCCTTGGTTTGCTTGTCGCGAATGGTTCCTTTAACGGCAATCTTCAACTTACTCAGCTCTACCCGTGCTTTGCGTGCATAATAAACGTCAAAGTTTCCAACGCCTCCCGGGCGATCTGAGGTAAAATAAGCGATGGAATCGCCTTCAGTCATCCAGATACCACCAAGGTCATTGTAAGTCGTATTGACAGGATAACCGACATTTTCGACTTCGTCCCAACCATTTTCAATGCTTCCTTCTACTTCAAACAAGTCGTAGCCTCCAAAAGAAGGATAACCCGTAGAAGCAAAGTACAGCTTGTCTCCTGTATCATTTAAATATGGAGACTGTTCATTGAAGGGAGTGTTAATGTCAGCACCTAGGTTTTGAGGCTCAGACCAACCGGCCCCCACTCGTCGAGAGTACCAAATATCGTAACCCCCTTCGCCACCTGGTCGATCAGAAATAAAATAAAGGGTTCGACCATCCTTGGTAATGTAGGGTTGGGTATCATCACTAGGAATGGTTTTGGTTTTACCTCGAGAAGTGACGATCTGTTTTTCACCAATCAAAGCATCCACGAACGTAGGCTTCCCCCATGTTTTCTTGATCGGATCGTACTTAGATTCAAAAATGCTACATCCGTCACGGTTGTATTTGGTGTTACAACTGACGAAGTACATGGTCAATCCATCTCCCGTAAAAGTGGCTGGGCCATCGTTGCGTTTCCGGTGGTTGATCCTTTTGTTAAAACCGCGAATATCCCCCGCAAAGGTGGTGTCATTTTCTCGAATGATGTAATAGATCTCCCGGTCATTTGGCTGCCCCGTAACCTGATTTCGCTTTGCCCTGGTACCAGGAGGAACCCGAGAAGAGATGAAATTCATGAATTCATCTTCTTGCCCTTGATCTAAGCGACCTGGGAACATATCGTCAGCGGTAGAGTTAAAATCCACCGGCTTTACTTTATAGGCGGGCTTGGCCTGCAAAGCTTCGGCAACCAGCTTACATCCTTCAATCTCTAGATCAGCACGCTTGTAAAGATCGTCCTGAGTGGGGTGAAAACGCTGGAAAGTCAGGAATGCCTCTTCGGCTTTGCGACAGTTATCCAGAATTTTGTAGATAAGCCCGGTGTATAAGTAGATGGTATCGTTTCTAGCAGAATCTATTTCTGCGGCCTTACGGAAGTACCTTAGGGCCTCACGATAATCAAGGAATTGACGCTGTAATACCCCCAAACGATAGACGGCATGGAAGTTATCAGGGTCGGCAGCGAGCACCTCTTGGTACAATTCGCTGGCCGTTACAAACTGATCATTAGCGAACGCCTGATCCGCTTTTGCAAGGGTTTTGTCTGCCTTGCTTTGGGCCATAAGCCCCATCGGCAGCACCCACAAAAGTAGCAAAGTAGCAACCGACAACCAGAGTGATCGATGAGCGGTCATAAGCGGGAGTGGTTAATTTCGCAATTTTGGAATTTATAGAGCAAGGTTGAATGCTGAGCAAACATAGAAAAAATATAGCTAGGGCTCAATGGATTCAGAATAAAATTATCCAAAGTAGGAAGTCCCCGGACAAGATACAGATGCTCGAAACCACGAATGCGGAGATGGTTGCTTGACCTACGCCGCGTGATCCCAATTCTGTAGTCATGCCCTTAAAACAGGCTACTAAGGCTATCATGATCCCAAAGATAGCACCTTTAAATAAGCCTCCCAACAGATCATTTAACGCAAAAAAGTCTCGAATAGAGTTAAAATAGATTTGTCTGGTGACTCCGAGGAAGGACTGCGCTACCAAAAAAGACCCTAAAACAGCAATGGTAACCGCAAAAAGGGTAAGAATGGGCATCATTAGGCTCAAGCCCAGCACCCTCGGCATGACAATGTATCGCACGGGATCGATGGACATGGTACGTAAAGCATCAATTTGCTCGGTAACTCGCATGGTCCCAATTTCTGCTGCCATAGAGGCTCCAATACGCCCACTGATAACCAAAGCCGTTAGGACGGGAGCCATTTCCATCATCACGGCCCGGACTACTTGTCCTCCCAAAATCGATAAGGAGACCATTCCCTGGAACTGATAAGCTGCCTGCCAAGCCATCAACGCTCCTGCAAACATCCCAATCAGCGATACCAATGGAATGGAATTGACGCCTACATGATCAAGTTGATGAATTACTCGGCTACGGTCATGCCAAGCAAAACGCAGATTCTTGATCACCCGCCAAATCAAGTAGCCAAAATCTCCAAGTGCGTTAAGGGTATTCATGTATTTGACACCAAAGCAACTGATTGAGCCATGGTAAGACATTTATATCCCACCAACCATTAAACTCTTCAGCATGGCTCTAAATTATGCAAATTGGCTTGCATTAGGAACACTCAACAAATAAGTTAGGCCTTTTTGCTTGGCCTTTTGCTCCATCTCTTCGTCAGAAAAGCCTCTCTTAGATCGCTAAGGTCGGTTTCCTTTCCTTGACCTGGGACAAAATTCCTACGCAAAATCAACATGTTATTTTTTCCTATTCCTTAAGAGAAGTGCCGGCAAAGGCTGATCATGAGCCGAGGAATATGAGCCTAAAGGGCCTTAGGGAAGCGAACTAGTTTGCATGAGGGATAGCCAGTAAAGCGTGAACAAGTGCTATGATGGCATGGCAGCGACTCCCTCTTAGGTACAGCTCTACACCGATCAATACCTCACAAGATTCGCTTGGCCTTGATTGCCAGGTACTGGTTCAAGGTAGATACCGTCAACTGAGCAGGAGGGGTCAATACGCTCAAAATGCCATGCTGCTCTAGCTCCTTGGCTATTAGGCGTTTCTGGAAGGCCAAGTCCTCACCTATGCTTTTGACGTAAATTTCTTCCAAACTTCTGGGGGCGTTTTCTAGCAAGGTGTTGAGCTCCGTATTCTCAAAAAAAATTACCACCATGAGATGTTGGCGATTGAGGGCTTGCAGATAAGGCAACTGTCTCCTTAATGCAGATACTGATTCAAAATTGGTGAATAGCAACAGTAGACTACGTTGTGACAATTTACGCTTGACGAAGGTATACAAGGCTTCATAACTGGCTTCCAGGAAGTCTGTTTCCTGGTTGTAGAGCAAGTCCATGATGCGGTTCATCTGGATGGGTCGGCTACTAGCCGGTTGGCACTGGTGAACCTTTTCGGCAAAAGTGATCAAGCCGGCTTTATCCTTGCGGTTGATGGCGATATTGCTGAGCACCAGAGAAGCATTGATCGCATAGTCCATTAATGACATTCCCTCAAAAGGCATTTTCATCACACGACTTTTGTCGAGCAAACAATAGACCTGCTGGGCCCTTTCGTCGACATATTGATTCACCATCAGTCGCTGGCTGCGCGCGCTGGCTTTCCAGTTGATGGTGCGGTAGTCATCTCCCTTCACATATTCTTTGATCTGCTCAAATTCGGTGGTATGCCCTAAACGGCGAATTTGCTTCACCCCCACCTCGGTCAGTCGGTTAGAGATGGCCAGGAGCTGATAGCGCCGCATCTGTGCAAAACTGGGATAGGTTGGCACCATTTGATCGCTGTCAAAGCTAAAGCGCCGTTGCAGCAAGCCTATCGGACCGGATAGGTACAGATTAAGGGCACCAAAGAAATATTCTCCGCGGGTATAAGGTCGTAGTTCATAGGTCCAGCTGCCTTCTCCTCTAGGTTCTAATAAAAGGCTCTCTTTGAGATCTCGATTTTGGAACTGAACGGGGAGTTCATCAATGATTTCCACCTGAATCGGAAAAGGATAAGTACTAGACAGTACAACCTCTATCCGATTGGGATCTCCATTTGACATTCTATCGGGGCATATCCGCTGTCCTTTTAACAGAGCTTGTCTTTGATAGATCATCAGGCCATCGGCAAATAGAAAAACCAGCCATACCGCCAACGCAATCTGACCAATTAGCAAAAGGCCAGGCAGAAGGAAAGACAGCAAGAACCAGCCTACCAAGCCGGCTAAGACCCAAAAGAAACGAGACGTTAAGTAAAGGCTTTGTATCCAGGCTAGCATGTAGCCAAGTTAGGGTTTTCTTAGAGAATTCTTGATTTGAGTTAAGGTTGAGAGCCGGATGTTAAAAGTTGGGGAGACTTGAAATGAAAAGCCAATAATCCACTCTAGAAGAGATTTAAGGAACCTCTCCCTTTAGCATAGAACTTTTTCGTAAGCTTGCGGTTAATGACGGAGCTGTCCTTTACAGGAAGCTTACTTAACCTATAAATGAAGCTTTGATCGCATGATTCTGGTAATCTCTCCGGCAAAAACCCTCGATCTTTCAGAAGAAACCCGTTATCCCGCGGACCATTCACTTCCTCAGCAACTCGAGCAGAGCTCAGAGTTGGTTCAAGTGCTGTCTCAAATGAGCGAAGACCAACTCGGCAACTTGATGAACATCAGTCCCAAATTGGCTAGCCTCAATTACCAGCGCTATCAATCTTTTAGCCCTAGGTTTACGCCAGAAAACGCCAAGCAAGCTTTGTTTACCTTCAAAGGTGATGTGTATACTGGTTTCGAGCTGAATACCTATGCAGAACCCGAATTTCGCTTTGCACAGCAACATTTACGTATTCTCTCGGGCCTATATGGTTTGCTGAAGCCCTTAGATTTAATTCAACCCTATCGGCTGGAAATGGGAACCAAACTAGCGACCAATCGAGGTAAAAATCTATATGAGTTCTGGGGAAGTAGGGTTACGGAAGCGCTTGGCAAAGCCTTATTGGAGGCCAAGAGTGACATCCTAATTAATCTAGCTTCCAAAGAGTATAGCCAGGTCCTCCAGTTGCCAGACTTGAACGCATCGGTGATTACCCCTGTATTCAAGGACTTTAGAAATGGAAAGGCCAAAGTGATCTCATTTTTCGCCAAACAGGCGCGTGGGTGCATGTGTGATTTTGTCATCAAGGAAAAAATCACTGACCCAGAAGCAATCAAAAGCTTCACGGGAATGGGGTACGCATACAATCCAGCGCTTAGCGAAGCTAAGACCTGGGTATTTACCCGAGAGAGCTAGTAGGGAACTCCAGCCAAAAGGTGGCACCTTCACCGTAGGTACTTTCACACCAGATTTTTCCTCCCATCAACTCCGTATATTCCTTTACAATAGCCAGACCTAAGCCAGTAGAAGGCTCTCCAGCCGTGGGACGTGCACTCAGTTTTTGAAACTTCCCAAAAAGCTTATCCATTTCTTCAGGCAATACTCCTGGTCCCTCGTCTTTCACAAAGATCCGGATGCGCTCTCCAAAATCTACCGCCCCTGCTTCAATGATGGATCCTGGTTGAGAGAATTTCATGGCATTAGAGACGAGGTTTTCAATGATTTCTTTGAACAATTTCTGATCTAGCCAAACCCTAAGGTTTTGCTCTCCAAGCAACCTAAATGCGAGGTTCTTCTGGGTAAAGTTAAAGGAAAACTGTTGTGCTACCTCATTCAGGGTAAACAGCGGATTGCAAATACGTGGCCGATAATCCGAGGCTCTGTTTTCAGCACTACTCAGGTCCAAGATTCGCTGAATGGTGTATCCTAGCCGCTGGGTGGCCTTTTCTATGGTTTCGCTCAAGAGGTGGGCCAGGTCTGATTCGTCGGCCTCGCGAAGTTCTTCTTTCAGTTGGTGATTCAATGCTGAAATCTGGGTCACCGGCGTGCGCAGATCATGGGTCATGACCCCTAGCAGCTGATTTTTTTCCTCGGCAAGCTCTCGTAATTGCTGGTGCTGATCATCCAACTGCTGGTGGCTGTCTCTTAAGAATTTATACCCAACAAAGGCCAAGGTACCTAAGCAAAAGAAAGCACAACAGGCATAGAACCATAGATCTCGCTGAAAGCTCATTTGATTGGCTTTCGATTGAGCTTGGCTAGCCTTCATTTGGGCTACTTCGAGAGACTCATGATAAAAGCGGCGCGCCTCAAGTGCGGCAAGAGTCTTGCGCTTCTCCTCTCTCTTCATCGCCTCAAAGGTGTCCATGAATTTTAGGTAATAATCCAATGCCTCCCCTGGCTCATCGCTGTTTTTGGCGACATTGGCCAGCCAACTCAGCACCTCTATTTTATTGCTAAGTAGGTGGGAAAATTCCTCGTCTCCCAATAGCTTGTTGGCGTACTCTTTGGCATGATTCAAGTTTTTCGACTTCACACTAATTTCGAATAGGGTGAAATACGCTTTGGCACGAGGCTCCCAATATTCTTTCACCACTCCGATTTGCAATGCCCTCTTCGCCAATTTCTCCGCCTCAATAATTTCCCCCATCGAGAATAAGAGGTCAGCTTTGATCGCAAGGCTATTGGCTAAACCGAGGGTATCTTTTAACGCTCTTAGTTGGTCTATAGACTTATCAACGAGTAGCAGCCCCGAGTCAAGCTGCTGAGTTTCATGATAGACAGAAGCAATATTGCTTAGCAGGCGGGCATAGGCTTCCTTCAATTCCAGCTCTAGCTGAAGGTCTTGAGACAAATGATAGTACTGGATGGCGAGATCGTATTCTTGAACTTCCTGGAACAGAGCGCCCAAATTGGCGTAGATACTGGCCATTCCCACCCGGTTATCCTGGGCTTCGAATATCTCCTTGACCCGCACCCAATATCGCATGGTTTCCAGATACTCATCTTGGTGATGGGAAATGATCCCTAGATTTAACAAACTGGGAGCGAGATTGGCTCGTGCAGAATCGATCACCTCGGCTTTCACCAAGGAATCTTTGATAAATACCGCGCGCTTGTAGTAGAAGCTAGCGTGTGAGAATTCTCCTCGATCATTGTAGACGTTGCCTAAGTTGGTGTAGACTTTGGCTACTCCGAGGCTGTCCACCTCTTTATGATGGATGGCCAAAGCCTTTTGATATAACTCAATGGCGTCATCGTTTTTACCTTGACGATAGGCCACAATCCCTTTGTTCCGCCAAATTCGAGCTTCTAGATCTATGTTTTCACTCAAGCGGGAATAGCTCAATGAGGAATCCAAGTATCCCATAGCCACTGGGTAATTTCCTTGGATGTTGTAAGTCACACTTAAGAAAAAAGCTGCTTCGCCAGCTTGATGATGGATCTGATTTTCACTCGCCAGCTCAAAAGCTAGCTGAGACTTCTCTCGGGCTAAGTCCAAATCGGTTTGATAAGCCTGTCGGCTTTCTGCAATCAATAAGTCAAGTCGAGATTTTAGGTCGCGCTGAAAAGAAGATTCATGTTCATTGGTAGCTGGCAGACTTGCCGCGACCAAGAGGAAACCAAGGAAGCATATATAGAGCCGATAGGTGGATGTTCGCCAGATAATAGGGAATCGCATCGGGCAAAGTGTTTAGACCAAAAATAGCTCTAATCTAGCTAGCTATTTCGGCAAATGAAGCCCACATCCATCATCCCCAAGACACGCTTTCAAGAACTTAACACCTAGGCAATCCAAGACTTATTCGTCGCAAATGCCACGAATCATATCCATTTCCCTTCCTTCTGCTTGAGTAAAAGGTCAAAATCCACTAGGATTTGGCAGTCCCCTGGCCTTGAGATATTAGCAAAAACGCCTACATCCTTACACCCACCTAGCTGGTATGGTCACTAATTATAACCCAGGTTCCATTTATTTTTTTCCAAATAAGGGTAAACCACCCACCCAGTTCATCTGTGCTTCGGGTGAGATGCCAACGCCCGATCAGCATGGCCGATGCAGGTCCAAGGGCGACAAGTGTTTCTTCGTCAAAATCCAGCTTTCCCATTGCCCCAGAATCAGGATATCTTTTTTGATAACCTTCTAAGGTTTCCTGCCAGCCATAAGTAACCCCTCTACTCCCTACAAAGGTCAAGGAATCACTCCGCCAATACCCCTCCATAAAGACAGGGATATCGGCTCGATTCCAGGCCGCCTGTTGATCTGCTAACACTTGTCGAATAGCGGCAAGATCTTCCGCCGCTAACCCTTGAGCAGGTAAACGCAGCCCCAAAACGCATCCCAACGTTATCAAGGAAAAGGTCAATAGAAAACAGCGCATTGTCCCCATAGAGCATTTTATTTATTTAAGCATCGATGGAAGTGAATCCATACCACCATTCGTAGCAATCTTCGCTTCCCCCATTAAATGCCTAAGTTAGCAAAGGAAAATCGAAGTCCTTGATCCCATTTAGAGACTGTTTGGATGTTGAGTTTACGGCCTAAACTTGTCTTTTTGAACCTGACTGCGCCGATTTTTCTCGAAAAAACCCGCTATTCCTCAAAAAATCTGCTTGTCAGAACCCATAAATCCAGTGTTTGGGCTCGAAATACCAATACCCAAACAGCCTCTAAGCAAGACGAGGGTTTTGATTCGCCTCTTCATTCCAATGAACCTTATTTACATGTTAAAACACCTATTGGTCGTCCCCATTCTATTTTTCATTAGCCTGGGACCGATCTTTGCTCAGGGCCATTCTGACAGCACTAAAGTGGATACCCCAGCATGGCCTATACGATTGGCTAACCGCATGTTCGGAGAATCCGCTACTCCTGGGAAGCCCAAATTCTTGGTCTACCCTACCCTCGCGTTCACTCCTGAAACCAGTCTAGAGGTTGGATTCTCGGCCCTGTACTTGTTCCACGCTCGGAATGATTATCAGGTCAATCGTTTAAGTGAGGTGCAAGCTTTTACCTTTGTAACCCTTAATCGGCAGTTTGGGCTCTGGCTAGACCACGCTATCTATGGGCACCGCGACGCATGGATAGCCCTGGGGAGATTGCGGTGGCAACGCTTTCCCTTGCTCTATTATGGCATTGGTCCAGAGACATTACCCGAAAACCCAGCCATTGCCAATGCAGATTATCTCTTGCTCAGAGAAGATCTCCTCAAACAAGTAATCCCGGATCTATTTGTAGGCTTATCCCTTGATTATCAACAGCTATACAATTCTGATTTTGAAGTCAGTCCAGAAAACCCATTGGACCTTCCCCTCGGGGCAGCAGGTAACCGCAACGTAGGTTTGGGGGGAAGTATCGTCTATGATACCCGCACCAATGTCCTCAACGAGCGTGACGCTTTTTTCGCGGAACTTTCCCTTTTGAGCTACCAGCCTGCCTTGGGAAGTGATTTTCAATTCAATCGAATCATCTTTGATGGTCGAGGTTTTTTCCCCATCACAGCGGATAAAAAACAAGTGTTGGCGACCCAGGTTTACGGCAACTTTATGCGAGGAGATAGCATCCCTTTCAACCTGCTGTCTCTACTAGGCAATGAATCCTTGCTCAGGGGCTACTATACCGGGCGTTTTAGAGATCGGCAATATATGGCCGCTCAAATAGAATATCGTTTTCTGCCCTTCCCCTTTAGCAAGCGGATTGGAGGAGCAGCCTTCTTTGGACTGGGTACAGTAGCACCCACTCTAGGAGAGCTAAGGCTGGATCAACTCAAACCCGCCGGAGGCCTTGGGATTCGGGTATTGCTTTTTCCAGAAAAGGATATTTTCGTACGTCTAGAAATGGCCATGACTCCAGAGGGGCCTAATTTTTACTTTTTTACAGGAGAGGCTTTTTAAGCCCCTGGATGGAAAAATCGGGGTAAGGCGGTATGGGCTGCAGAACTATGGGAAAGGGATCCACGTGAAAGGACACTGCGTACATCCGTCGTTCCTTACCCTGCTTACCAGTTTTTGGGGAACTTTTGACTCAACATTGACGGTGTCTTCATACTCCGACTTTTCAATCGACTCAATAATTAAGCAGGTAGACAGGAGAAAACGGGCAATGATACTGGCTTAAATTTGTGGTTATCAGCATCAATCTGTCTCGCAACTCGCTCGTTTCTAACTTCTCGCTTCCTGCTTAGTTTCGCCCAAAGAAAAGACCCACCTCTCGCGAGATGGGTCAGTACATGATGAATAGGCAAAGAACTATTCTTGGTGAGAGCGAGAAGTGAGAGAAAGGAGTGTGCTAGTTTTAGCTTTTTCCTCTTCCCCTAAGAGGCTGTTTAGCGGACGAGCTGAATGGTCCCTCCACTTTCTACTTCTTGTCCAGAGTATCCTACCCCTTGCATCACATATGTATAGGTTCCCGTCGGCACCGGTTTTCCCTCTAGATCTGTCCCATCCCATCCCTCCTCTGGATTGTTGGTTTTGAAGAGCAAATGACCCCAGCGGCTGTAAACTGCCAAATGAAAGGTTGAGACGAAGCTGCCCTTGATAAGGAATTCGTCGTTTACCCCATCGCCATTGGGGGTAAAGGCATTGGGACGATAGATCTTAGGGTCGGGAATAACGCAGGCTTCATTAGAAATACTGGTGACACCGGCGCCACCTTGTTCATAGGCGGTAATTCGATAGCAACTACTCGGCTGATCCAGCACTTCTTGATCTTCAAAGCGTGTAAAATCCCCAGGAACCTCTGCCAAGCTGCGGTATTGAGCCGTGGCTTCGTCAAAGACTTCGATCAGGTAGCTTTCAACCCCATTCTCCCAACCTTCATAAGGAGTCCAGTTGAGGAATACCTGCCCAGTCCTTTGCTCCGCTCGAAGCAAGATGTTTCGACCGATGCGCCCTACAGGAGTATAATCGCCACAAGTGTCTATGGTGAACGCTCGATACTGGTACATTGACTGATCTACCTTCACTTGATGGTCCTGGTACTTTCGCTGGGGATCTAGGTAGGCTTGTTGATAGACGACAGAAAAATTTTCCCCTTGATCTCCGCTTCGTTCTAAGACGAAGCTAACAGGATCTTCGATATCCGCTAGTTCCCACTCTATGCTCAGATATTGGTTGTCTTCCACGCTCACTCGACGGATGTGGTTAGGCTCAGTCGGCGGATTATGATCTGGATTGGCTGTGGTACGGTCAGACCAGGAGCGGCGACCAGGGCCACCAATGGCTTCGACCCGATACTGATATTGATCATAGCAAAACATCTCCCAGTCTACAAAACTGGTATCTTCTCCTGAAAGTGAGGCGATCAAGGTCGCCGTCCCGATGTCATAAGCATCTACACGATACAGTCGGTAGCGGTCTATCCTCGGCCAGCCTTGATAATGGTTCCAACTCAAGAAAACTGCTTCTAAGCCTGGGGTAGTCTCACTTTTGAGGTCAATGGTACAATGGCTTTCGGTCAACTGTAACCCATGTCCTGTCCCACAATGATTAACCACTTGTACTTTATAACAATATACTTGATCCTCTGTGTCGCCTGGATCATCTATGAAACTTCGCTGACGAGGGTCCTCGACCCGGCCTACCTCACGCCAATTGATTCCGTCCTTGCTACGGAAGATGACATATGCTCCAAAATCTTGTAAGAGGTTATTGTACTCGGTAAAATCGATTTGCACTTCCTGGGCACTTGATACCGAAACATGGCGAATAGATACGGGAACGGGTACCGCGTCCGTGAGTACCCTCACTGCCTCAGGCTTTAGTAAGGTATCCATGCAGCCAAATACATCGCTTACCACCAGACTAATGTCATAGGTTCCCGCTTGCGAGTACGTATGAATGACTTTTTCCCCTGGGGCTCCTCCACCGTCACCAAAACTCCAAGACCAGCTATTAATCAAGGTGTCACTCTGACTTTGGTCGGTAAAAGTTACCGGTTGTTTGGGACAGAGCAGGGGATCACTGATCTCAAAATCAGCCAGAGGGTGGTTCAAATGGATATAGGGATCTTTGCTTACGTGGTTGACACATCCATTATGATCCATGACTGCTAAACTGATCCCATAGCGTCCATCTTGCAGGTAGCGGTGCTGAGGTTGAGGCTCGGCAGAGCTATTTCCATCGCCAAAGTCCCAGCTCCAGCTCACGATACTGTCCGGAGTCAGGTCAGTAAGGAGTACCTCAAAGGGGGCACAGCCAAAGCTATCACTGGCCACAAATTTTGGCTCTGGTAACGGAAAGGCTTCTAAGTCCAAACTGACATCACCCTGACAACCATTTTCATCGGTTAATACCACTTCTACTCGGTAAATACCTGCCTGCGGATACGAAAAGTCTTCTTGAGGACTGCCGTTAAAGGGGCCCTCCGTTGCCAAATCCCAAGTCCAGTCCTGGATTAGGTAAGGGTGCCCTGGGGCATCGGCCGTCAAACGCCCGATGAAGTCCACACAGCCACTCAACGCAGTGGCATCCAAAGTCGGGATTGGGCTGGGGACTACCCTCAGAAAGTCTTCTTTGACCACGGTATCACGACAACCCCGGTTGCTCTCCACTATTAGGCTTACGGCGTAATGACCGAGCTGGGGATAAAAGCTTTGGGGATGCTGAACCGAGTCACCTTCTCCCTGCCCAAAATCCCACTCCCAAGCTACCAGGGGATCTACCCCTTGGCTCAAGTCTTGCCACTGGACCCGGGCGGAGTCACAGTACAGGGTATCAGCCATAAAGTCTGCTACGGGGTTTTCATCAATCACAATGGGATCTGGAGAGACATGGTATACTTTGCAGCCGCGGTCGTCAACCACTACGAGGGTAGGTGTATAGATTCCTGGCAAGTAATAAGGCTTACTTATTTGCTCGCCTTGGCCCGTAGTACCATCGCCAAACACCCACTCGTAGGAAACCGAATCTGTTGAACTCGCCTCAAAGTTGACCTCCAATCCAGGGCAACCTCGACCAGGATCAAAGCTAAACTGCCCCGTAGGCCCTTCTATCTGGATATACTCATCTAAGTGTAGGGTATCCGAGCAGCCATCTGGCGTAGCCAACACCAAGGTGACATCATACACCCCTGGGAAAAGGTAATTTTTAATTGGATTGGGTTCGTTTGAGACCGTTCCGTCACCAAAATCCCAATAATATTCCAAATCAGGATGAGGGAAGGCTGTATCTGCTTGGAAGTTCACCGTCAGAGGTGGACAGGGAGCAAAGACGGTATCTGCGGTAAAGTATGCCTTCAAGTTCCTGATGTTGACCGCTTGAGGAATGAAGAGGGAGGTATCACAGCCGTTTACATCCGTCACCGAAAGTGAAACATCATAATACCCCGTATCAGCATAACTGTGAGTGACATTCGCAAGTCTTGAACTATCACCATCACCAAAAGTCCAAAGGTAGCTCAATCCCGATCCTGAGGATAGGCTGACGAAGGTGGAGGTGTTGCCTTCACAATTGATAGAAGGAGTTACCACGAAATTGGCCACTGGTTGGGTAAGCAAAATCCCACGATCTAGCCTAGTGGAGTCTGTACATCCATCTTGGTCAACTACAGTAAGACTCACCTCATTAAACCCAGGGTCTGTGAACAGATGATCAAAGTTACTTTGCTGGTTGATTAACGAGTCATTTAACCACCATCGACGAGTCTGAACAGAACTGGTCCCTTGGCTAAGATCGGCGAACTGAATGGTTGTGGGTACGCAGCCGCCTTGATCACTTACTTCAATTATTGCTTTCACATTTCTGGCCGAAGCCGGCCCTAGATAGACGGTATCCCTACATCTCAGATGGTTTCTTAGAATCAAACTAATAGGATAATCACCTGCTTGTTTATACTCGGTTTGGGTATTTCTGGTATTGGCCTTTTTCCCATTACCAAAATCCCAGGTCCATCGATCTGCGTGGGGAGTTCGATCCCAAAATCGGATTTTCAGCGGGGTGCAGCCCGCTAGTGTGTCACTAAGGATCTCGGGTTCAATAGGAAGGGCCCGCACATAGTCAAAAGCTTCGACTCGACAGCCCGTTTGATGATTCCCTACCACCAGTTTTATTTCATGAGTACCTGCTGTGGTAAATGTGTGGTTAAAGCTATTGGTGCTATAGGCATGGACTGTATCTACTGTCCAGTTATAATAGTCAGAGCCAATAGATAAATTTTGAATCAGTACCTCCTTGGGGAGCTCACAAAGATTTTTTTCACTAATGCCAATAATAGGGAGAGGAGCAAGCACATCAATGAGATCATTTTGATGGAGGGTATCTGCACAGCCTCGATCAAAGCCCACCAGAGTGACATCCATCATCCCAAGGGCAGCAAATCCATGCCCGGGATTCCTGCTCATCGCAGTATCGCCATCCCCAAAAAACCAAATGAAGCGGTCTGCCCCTGTTGAAAGATTGGTAAACTGCACCGGGGCTAAGGCACAGGCCAAATTGGTATCGGGGACAAAGCCTAGGCTTGGTTTGGTCCCAGCCTTGACATACTTGGGGCGCAGCACCGTATCTCTACAGCCCCGGCTATTTTCGACGATCAAGGTCAGGTCAAAATAACCTGTATCTGCATAGGTATGAGTCGGATGTTGGGCGTTGCTGGTAAAGCCATCACCAAAATCCCATTCCCAAGAAGTCAAAGGATAGTTTGATCGTGTAGTATCCAAAAAAGTCACTGGCAAGGGTGCACAGCCCCCCCTAGGGTTGGCTTTAAACCCTACCGCGATAGGCTCTACTTTGACAAAGTGCTTACGTCTGATTTGACGGCGACAACCATTTTGTCCCCAAGCTGTAAGCGTTACTGTGAAGGAATCAGCCTGTGTGTAGTCGTGAGAGGGATTGGCTTGGGTGGATTGTCCACCGTCACCAAAATTCCAGCGATAACTGCTCGCCAGGGTGCTCTGATTGACAAAATCGACGGTGAAAGGCAAGCTACAACCAAGGTTGGTATCGGCCACGCCAAAGTCTACTTGGGGCTTAGCAAACACCGTAATGGGGATACTCAGGGTAATGTCACATCCCCCCGGATCGACCACATATGCCTTTACGTCAAAGTTCCCTGCAGAAAGATAGCGGTAACCAGGATTTAGCTGTTGGCTAGAATCTCCATTGCCAAAGGACCAAATCACTTGGCTTGAGGGAGAAGCATTGGTAACGAAAAAAACACTATCGCCTTCACAGAGCGTAGAATCGTTTGCTTCTATGCTAAGGGTATTGATCCCTATATTGACGTAGTTTTGCTTTATTACGGTATCCCGACAACCGTTTGCGTCGATGACCACATGCTCCACCGAAAAGTTTCCAAACTGCTGGTAGGTGTGTTGAGCTTGAGACTGATTGCTGCTTCCTCCATCCCCAAAGAGCCATAGATGCTGCCCACTGGGATCAGATGGAGTAAATGTTACCGGAAGAGGAGGCCCACAAGCCAGCAGGGTATCTCCTTCAAAATCTCCGTCGGGTGCGTTAACGGTAATAAAGTTGGTAATGGTCAGGTCATCTCCACACCCGTGTTCGGTCCGAACCACTAAAGAGACCTGATAGACTCCTGGGCTATGATAACTGTGGAGGGGGTTGGGAGAGCTAGACACGTTTCCGTCTCCAAAATCCCAATCCCATTCGGTGATGTTACCTGAATTGGAAAAGGACTGATCTTGGAACTGGATCGGCTCAAAGGTACACACCTCGGTTTTATTGGCACTTAACTGTGCGTCAGGGTATCCATATACCTCTATAAAACCAGATTTGGTCAAGGTATCTCGGTTGCCGCTCGCATCAATCGCCACCAAAGTAATGTCATAGATTCCGGGAATGGCGTAGAGTTGCCCGGGGTCTTTGAGGGTGGAACTTCCATTGCTGAGGTTCCACTCATACGCAACTGCGTTGCTAGACAGGTTCTGAAAATTGACTACGATGGGGGAGCAGCCAGATTGGATATTTGCGGTAAAGTCAGCCGTTGGCTGGGTCCAGGCCAGGTTCATCACTCCTGCCAGGCACCAAAGGAGAATTGCCCGTTTCATGTACTTTTCATTTACCCAAAAGTACGAATATTGAAAAATAATTCTCCATAGATGTTAGACCCGGTGTACAAATCAACCTTGGTCAAACTCCCTAAGCTCTCTCTCAGGTTCGATGATGCGATGAGAAGTTATCAAAAGAGGGGAGAGAGCATTTTCTGCATGTTACATGTAAGGCAGGGTAGCCAAAAAATTGGCCATTGGGGAGCCGGCAGGATTAGTATTTCGTTGCCTGTTTTATCACTAATCCCCCCTCACCTCGGTAAGCAGCAATAGGTTGAACGAGGTAATTCAGTTCCGCTGATTGGGTTATTCCCTGTACCTGGAAGGGCGACTCAAAGTCAAAATGAAAGTCTGGCCAAACTTGCCAACTTCCGTTGCTATCCTTTACCTGGAGGGTAACCTCATCTAGTCCCATACCTTCAGGATCTGTACAGCTAATCAATAGCTTAAAATCTACTAAATCCGAAGGGAGACTCTCCTGCCATGTAAACTGTCTCCAACCAGCCTTCTCCACCGGTCCCACATCGGGATGTAGCACATAGAATTCGGGGCTAGCGGTCTTGCCAAGCCCTATTCCTATTCCTTGAGGAGGGTAAGCTTGATAATTGGGGCCAAGTGGTCGTACCCATGCTGTTAACTGAATATCTTTCCCACACAATTCAGGTGCAGGAAGCTTGAGTCCAAGCTGAGACTTTATCCAGAGCTGGGAGGGCTTGACGTTTTTCACGAAAACCCAGGCATCAAAATGTGCAGCAGGTTGAGTTCTCCGAATCCAATAATCGCGTGGATGCTGGGGATTAAAGCTTCCACCCAAATTCCGATACATCAACGTCTGAGATGCCCACCTTGAGAGGGAGGGGTCAGCGCTGATTCTAGACCAACTCATTAGAAAGCACCCATGATCAAATTCCATTAGGTAAGCATTCAGAGATCTTCTTGGATAATCAGGGGCTATATATGCTCCCCTTTTTCCGCCCGATTCCTTCGTCAAAAAGCTTCCCTCGCCAAAATCAAGTCCAACGGCATAGTATTTCTCTCCATACAATTTCCGGAGGAAAGAACCAGCGGATTTTTTTACCCCAAAGGAGAAATCCCGCTTTCCATAGCTAACATGATTGTTGTGAGCCCAAAATATGGCCTTCCCGGTAGGCAATAATTCCTTTTTAAGCCAAGCGGCATTGATCGCCATACAACTATCACGGAAATTTATATATCCAGGGAGTTTCTTTTTCTCTGCCAAAATGCGCCCCAGGTTCTGTTGAATTACATTCAAGTGATACCTTGCAAGACTCCCCTCCAGAGGGCCTAACTGCTCATGTAGCAATGTTTGATTCTTACTGGCCCATTGAATTAGCTGGGTCAATCGCATTTCGCTCCTTTCAAGCCAATCTGGTTCCTTTTGAATAAGCTGAAAAATGCTAAGCCCATCCATTTCCTTTAACAGTATCCTTGCGTCCTTGGGAACGGTCCAAGAGTATTTCTCCAGTAAGTCTTGCCAATAAGTAACGCCATCTAGGCTTTGAAGATCCACCCCTAGCAAATAGACCTTATTAGAAGCCGATTGCTCGAGGTTATAATCATGAAGCCAAGCTATAAAGTCTTTCAACTCCTGAGTCTGCCAAATCCAGTATCCCATCTTGTCCATCGCTCCCTCCAGAGTCCCTTGATCATGATATACATAATTGTGTACCTCTTCTAGGAAATAGGGCGATTCAAATAAAATAAGTTTTACCCCATGGCCCTTTATCGTCCAACGCATCAGGGCAGTTTTGATTTCGAAGAACTCATGAACCCCATGGCTAGATTCTCCGAGACCAAGGAGGTCTGATCGCTCCCAAATCGAGTCAAGCTGAGACCACTTAGGATGATCCTTCGTCAAGGAATAGGAAGGCAAGGCGTAAAGATGTTGCTCCAACGCAGAAACCACCTCATTATAAGGCTGGGCAAAAAGGCCATTTATTCCTAGCCATATCCAAAGGAGAAAGTAGCGCTGCATGTTTTTAGCGCTTAACAAGCCATAAAGCATTGGTTACAAATTCCGAATTCAATATCCTTTAGCCGCATCGTCGCCCCTACGGTCGGCACCGCCTTCCAAGCGGCCATCTTCTAGGACCCTGATGGCATCAACCCTACCAATGGAGGGTCTTGGACTAAGGCTGTGCCCTTTTTCCTTGAGACCTTGCTCTAGCGCCGGGCTAAAAGCTCCTTCTTCCAGGAATATCTCATCAGGCAGCCACTGATGATGAAAACGAGGGGCATCGACGGAAGCCTGCATGTTGAAATCATAATGATAGACATTGATGATGTTCTGAAATACCGAAGTAATGATGGTTGAGCCACCAGGGGTCCCTACCACCAACCATAGTTTTCCCTCTTTTTCAACAATGGTTGGAGTCATGGAGGAAAGCATGCGCTTCCCGGGTTCTATTGCGTTGGCTTCCGCGCCTATGAGCCCAAAGAAATTAGGACTGCCTGGCTTAGCACTAAAATCATCCATTTCATTGTTG
>CAZFPQ010000042.1:0-35192 GCA_964521065.1 uncultured Bacteroidia bacterium
CCGATTTTTCTCGAAATAGCCTGCTATTCCTCAAAAAATCTGCTTGTCAGAACCCCAAAATCCTGCGTTTGGGCTCGAAATACCAAAACCCAAGCAGCCTCTAAGGTAAGTAGCGCTATTCTTCGATGTATTGAAAAACGAGGAATGTTTAAAGCTAACAAATTCAAAATGTAATAGAGGCAGTTTGGGTTTAGGCCGTAAACTCAATATCCAAACAGCCTCATAAGTCTTGCCTTGCTAGATGCACCGGGGGCGAGGGGGTGGACTTTGCTCCCCTTGCAAGATCATAAACTACAAGGGCCTCTAAAGCTGGATTCAAGCTGACAAATCAATCTTTTTACATATTTCTGAAAAAAATACCTGGGATAAATAAGGGTAAATGGTTTTAGGCCTGTTCGCTAAATACAAGTCCCACGGATGCTAGTATTCCACATTGCCAACCCCTATGCATTTTCTCTCACTTAAACCTTTGCTACTCAGCCTGTTTTTCCTGTGGCAGCTTGCGGCCTTGTCACAGATATCTCCACTTGATCAAGCTTTGATGCTAAAGGTGGATAAAATGCCTTTGCCTGAAGCCCTGAAAACCATAGAAGAACAATCTAGTTGGCGATTTACCTATGACCCCAGAGAAATCCCTGACGATCACCAAGTTGAATTGGTCCAACCTGAACAGTCCCTGCGCATCACCATGAATCGCTGGCTAGGGGGATATTCTCTGGGGTATCGTTTAGTAGGTAATCAGGTCGTCATTTTTTCAATTGCGAAGGAAAAGCAGCTCCCTAATCTTTCCCTTGCAAACGCTAGCTCAAACCTGACTTTGAGAGGGGTGTTGGTAGATCAAGCCAGCCAAGAGCGTCTAATTGGGGGGCAGGTGGCGGTACCCGAATTTCAAGTAGGTTCATATACCAATGAACATGGCCACTTCAGCCTTCGCTTACCTAGTGGAAGTCATCAGCTTTATTACAGTGCGGCAGGCTACCAGAAAGATACGTTGGAGTTAAACTTGAATTCAGATACCCTCATTAAGCTTAGCCTTGCTCCGCTGACTTTGGGTACGATTGAAATCACAGCAGCGGATGAAACCTCTCCGGTAAGTGATAGGCAAATGGGGCGGATTACCCTTTCTACTCAAGAGGCGAAGCAAATTCCGGCCTTGGGAGGGGAGGTAGACGTATTGAAAGTTTTGCAGTTAATGCCAGGGGTACAAGGAGGAACGGATGGCAGCGCAGGGCTTTACGTTCGCGGAGGAGGGCCTGATCAGAACCTGGTCCTGTTAGACGGGGTTCCGATATACAATCCTACACATCTATTTGGTTTTCTCTCCAATTTTAATCCTGATGCCATCAGTCACATTGAGTTGATCAAAGGGGGATTTTCCGCTAGATATGGAGGGCGTCTCTCTTCTGTATTAGACGTGCAACTCAAAGATGGAAATGCGCAGCAATTAGCTGGTAGTGGAAGCATAGGTTTGATTTCTTCTAGCGCAACCATAGAAGGTCCACTAGCAGGGGATAAAGCTAGCTTCATTACCAGTGCACGCTATTCTTATCCAGATGTTTTGATAAGGCCAATCTCCCGACTCGCCACTAGATATCAGAGTACAGAAGTACTCAACTATGATGTGTTAGGGTACCGATTCTACGACCTCAATGCGAAATTGAGCTATCGACCCTCGCTGAAGGATCAACTAAGTGTGAGCTTCTACCAAGGTGATGATCGAGGTAGCCAGAGAAACTTTTTTAGCTACCAAAACGATACCCTTGATTATCAGCAGGAAGAGCGCAGTAGCCAGATATTTGGCTGGGGCAATCGGATTGCTAGCCTGCAATGGCATCGCTTGTTTTCGTCCCGTTGGGCCCTTCATACCACGGCGTATTACAACCGCTTTCGCTTACGCAATCTAAGTGAAAAAGAGCAGCGGGTCACAGAGGCTGGTTTGGTCGATGAGCGAAGCTTAGTTAGCAGCTTTGAATCAGGAATTGAAGACCTAGCTCTTAAAACGGATGCCTTGTGGCATCCTAGTAATCAGCATGAAGTACGGATGGGGGGGCAAATCATTTACCACCGATTTAAGGTCGGGACCCAGCAATTGCGAGATCAGGTGGGCACTCAGCTCGATGACACCTTCCTGATTCAGCCTTTGATAAGGGCTTGGGAGGGATCGGTTTACTTGGAAGACAACTGGAGTATTACCAGAAAGATTTCCTTGCGGTATGGGCTGCATGGCTCCGCTTTTCGAGTGCGTGGCCAAACCTATACCTCCTTACAACCGCGCTTTTCGGGACATTGGTTGATCCATGATCGACTGGCCCTTAAAGCATCATATGCTCAAATGGTTCAGTTTCTGCACCTGTTGACCAATAGTGGCATGGGGTTGCCTACTGATCTATGGGTTCCTGCCACAGACCAAGTGGCTCCACAAAGGGCCTGGGAGACTGGATTTGGGGCTGCCTATCAATTACAGAAGGGCTTAAATCTGACCGTGGAAGGGTATTATAAGCGCCTATTCGACGTATTGGCCTATCGGGAGGGGGCCAACTTCCTTGTACCTGAGGAAGGATGGGAAAGCCAAGTGGTATCAGGGCAAGGTTGGGCTTATGGCTTGGAGATATTGCTTCGTAAAACCCAGGGAGATTTTACCGGTTGGATTGGCTATACGCTATCCTGGGCCCAGAGACAGTCTGATCAGATCAATTTCGGAGAAATCTATCCCTACAAGTACGACCGTCGCCATGATATCGGCCTAAGTTTGGTGTATCGCTGGCGCCCAAATGTCCGTTTGAGCGGGAACTGGGTATTTACTTCAGGTAACGTGGCCTCTTTACCAGTCGCTCGATATGAGTTGCAAACCCCTTATTTCAGCACCCAAGGCGACTTGTTGCATTATCAAGGGCGAAACAATTTTCGACTTCCAGCCTCGCATCGCTTAGATCTGGGCGTCAGTTTTATCAAGGAGAAAGAGCGGGGGACCAGGACCTGGAACCTTGGGCTGTACAACTCCTACAACCAGACCAATCCCTTCGTTTTGTTCGTCGGGCAAGCGCCTAATCAATCTGGCAGTGAACGCTCCAACGTATTGTGGATCCAAGGATTGCTGCCTCTACTCCCCATCATCAGTTACCGATTTGATTTTCGACCATGAATGTTTTAAAGTCTTTTCTTGCGCTTCTTTTCGCAGTAGGCCTTTCCGCTTGCCTAAAGCAAATCCCTTTTCCTGAATCTGACACCCCAAAGTTGGTACTCGGAGGTCTCTTCTGGACTGATACCACTTGGGCTTTTTCTCTGGCTGGCTCAGAAACACTTGCTACCAATGGTGCCATCGTGACGCCAGTTTATGACGCAGCGTGTTCCCTTACCATGCCAGATGGTTCTCAGGTCTCTATGAGCTTAAATCCCGAGCGGTTCCTGCGCTTTTTCAATCCAGGGCAAGGACTAGATTCGCTGCTGATGTACACACTAGATACGCCGCTTCCTCAACCTGGAGAGCTCTATGCCATTGAGGTGAGAGCTCCGGGGTTTCCTCCTATTTATGCGGAAGACAGGATCCCTAAACGAGTTTCTAATCTGAGTTATGAATGGGGTAGGCCCAGGGTGACGCCTGATGATCCAACCCAAGAGTATAGTTTTTCGCGTGGTTTTCCCTCAGAGCTAGACCTGCGTTTGCGCTTTAAAGATGAGGCAAAGGAAGCTAATTACTATCAGGTTTTGATAGATCGAAAAGTATTAACGATCGATCCATCATCAGGTGACAGCACCCATCAATGGCTGCGGGTAAACTACCTGACGGATGAACTTGGCAGTCTACGCCTTTTTGCCCGGCAGCACAGCAGCTATCTATTCGACGATTTACAGTTTGATGGAGAGGAAAAGGAGTTGTTGATCACCCTCCGCCTACAGATCCCTGTGAACGAGTTGAGTGGAGCCAAACTGAGGGTGCAGTTTCTCTCTTTGAGTCACAACTATTACCAGACCCTTGCCTCCTATCAGCGCTCGGTAGGGGCAATGGATGCAGGAGTACTAGAGGAAGTGAATGAGTTTTTCCAAGAGCCAGTGTCTACTTATACCAATGTTGAGGGTGGATTTGGGGTGTTTGCCGGGGCCAGTCGGGTGGAGCAGGTGTTGGTGCTTCCATAAAATATGATCTCGGCCGTTTGGGAACGACCGAGATCAGGGATCAAAACCTTTATCTTAATTGATGTTGTTCGTCCTTAGACGAACAGCATCTAGTCCATTGCGCAGCTCAATTCGCCTTCAAGCCTAGCACACTGGCCTTCTCGCCGGCTAGGCCCATGCTCTGGGCCATGTTGAGGAGGTTGCGCAGTACGTTCTTCTGGCCTTCGTCGCTGCTTTGGTTCATCATTTTGAAGATCAAAGCAGAGATGGTCATGTTCTTGATGTCCTCGCTGCTGACTTTGAACTGTCCCATGAACTGGGACAATTTCTCAGCAAAGTTGCCGTCACCATTGCCGATCAAGGCGTGCTTGATGTCTTGTAGGTGGCCGGAGTTGTCCATCAGGCGATCTACATACTTGCCGTTGAGAACGGCGTTGGAGATGCGCTCAAAGAACTCCTGCTCTCCACCGACGATGTCGATGTTGGCAGCCTTGAGGGCTTCAGCGAGAACACTGGCTTGGGCAGCAGCGATGTCTCGCTGGATGCCAATTTCAGCTAACTCGATCTCTTTCTCTTTGGCCAGCTTCAGCTTGAATTCCTCATGCTCACGGCCTACGCCATCGAGCTTTTGCATGGCTTCTGCCTTGGCTTCTACTCCCTTGGCATCTGCTACGCCTTTCAACTCTATCACTTTGGCTTCGCTGTGGCCCATTTTCTCGGTAGCGGCAGCTTTGGCCTCCAGTACTTGAGCCTCGGCCAAACCTTTGTCGATGGCCACCTTGGCTTCTACTTCACCGCGCTTACGATCCGCTTCAGCTTGGGCCTCTCCTTTGATTTCTATGCCTTGGGCCTCCGCTTGGTTTTGATACTCAATGCTCTTTGCTGCAGCTTGTCCCTCTTTCTCACGGGCTTGGGCTTTAGCCTCTAATACCCTGGCCTCAGCCAATCCAATGGCGGCATGCTCCTCGGCAGTGGCATCAGCCATGATTTTCTTGGACTCGGCTTCCTTGTCAGCCGCTTCGCGGGTGGCGGTGGCCTCGATGATGCGGCGCTTGGCGTCTAAGTCGGCGGCTTCCCGCTCGGCTTCAGCCTGCTTGATTCGCTCTACCAGGGCCTCTTCTGCCCGCTGTTCGGCGGCCATGATGGCCACTTTCTTGAGGCGCTCTGCTTCCTTGATGGCTTCGGTGTCTTTGATTTTCTCTTGCTCCTCCACCACTTCGCGTTCCACTGCTACGCGGTCACGTATCACGTCCTGAATGTTCTTGCGCTCTTCTTCTAACGCCTTTTCCTTCTCGATGCGAGCCAATTCCACGATGCGCTCACGCTCAGTCGCTTCCAATTGACGGTCCCGCTCCACCTTTTCTGTTTCTATCGCGTCGGTGCGCTCTTTGTTCTTCTTGGCCGCGATGATGTCGCGCATTTTATTTTGCTCGGCGATTTCAATCTCACGCTCACGTGCTACCCGAGCAGTATCGGCTTTGATGCGTTCCTCTTCTGAAACGCGGCTGATTTCGGCGGTCTCGCGCGCTTTGATGGTGGCGATTTCTCGCTTTTGGAGTTCCTCCTTCTCAGTTTGCTGCTTTTCCAGCTCCAAAATGGCTTCGCGGGCTTCTACGTCCTGTTTCTTGATCTCTTTTTCCTTTTCTCGCTGGATCTTGTTGGCCAAAGTGATTTGCTTGGCGGTCAGATCGCGAATTTTCTTGATACCTTCCGCATCGAGGATGTTGTCCTCATCGAGGTATTCTACGGGAGTCTGTTCCAAGTAGTCGATGGCCACGTCGGTAAGGGTGTAGCCATTGAGGTCTTGACCGATTTCTTCCATGACTTGGCGTTTCAACTCGCTTCGCGAGTTGTAGAGGTCTATGAAGTCAAAGCTTTTTCCTACTGTTTTTAAAGCCTCAGAGAAAAGGGCTTCAAACAGGGTCTTCAAGCTTTCAAGGTCGGTAGCCCGCTCACAGCCGATGGTCTGGGCCACACGGGTGATGTTTTCTGAATCGGGACTAACCCTGACGAAGAAGGCCACTTTGATGTCGGCCCGCATGTTGTCCTTACAGATGAGGCCATCTTTGCCTTCTCGGCTGATCACCATCTGACGCAGAGATATATCCATGACCTCTGGATACTCGAGGATAGGGATGACTACCGTACCTTTTGTCGTAGCTCTTATGCCTCGGGGACCTGTAATGACCAAGGCCTTTCCTTGAGGCACCTTGCGGTACAATTTTGAGATCAGGATCACAAACCCGACCAGGACGACGGCGCCTCCAATGCCTAAAATGAGAGGAATATATTCTGCCATAGTTTTGAATTTTTTTGGTGTTATGCTTGAATGCGAATAGAGTCTATGCTATAAAAATTTAATGGTCTAGTCTTAAGCGGTCTCTAAGCTTTGGCTAAATGACAATACGGGAAATCTGTAAGACAATTGTACACCTATCCTCTCTTCCCCTGATCCCCATCTCTCCTAAACATGGAAATTGGTGATAAGAAAACGATCAGACTCAGCTCGGTATTCGACCAACAACACTTTGCTTCCTCGGGAGAGTATCTCTTCATCGGAAGACTCCACGTTGAGTAAAAAATGATTGTCGTCAAAAGTGATTTCAGCTTGGCTCAATGAGCCTGGATGAGCAGCCATTGTCAAGGTTGCAATCTTGCCTACGAGGTCTTTTTGGGAAGAATTTTCATGCTTGACCAAGTTGAATAATTTGGCCACTGGAAAACTGACAATTTTCGTAGCAAATAAGGCAATCAGCAAGTTTGGAACGAGGATGATCCAACCGAGCCAGGGGAGAGTAGAGCCCCAGAAATCATAGGCAAGCAAAGCCCCCGCCCACATAAACAGAGCTAGAAAACTGAAAAACACCATGAATGGCACTTTCCCCAGATTGAAGAAGGACAAGGCTTGGGCCCACCAGGCCGTTCCCGTCCCTTCTAGCTCAGAATCCACGTCTACGTCAGCGTCGACCTCTAAGTCTAAATCTGCCTCGAAATCAGCATCCAGGTCAAAATCTAAAAAGTCTAGATCTAGCAGACCTATAAAAACGGTGATCCAGTACAGAGTTGCGACCCCGAGAAAGATGGTGTAGATGACCACTGAAGGGGCTAGCATGGCTTGAAACAAGTCACTCATGGTAGCAAAGCTTGCGAGTTTTACCTAAGATAAGAGATTACGCTGAATCATCGCCAGCTTTCTCTCTTTCATGCTATATCTTACGCCAATTTAAGCAATAAGTTTCTGTATTTGGATAGTATTTTATTTCAGTATTTACGTAAAATAAAAATAAATACCAGCTAGAGAAACGCCCCATACATAAGAGATCGGTAGAGTAGGGATAGGGTTGAAAAAAACAGCAGGAAAATTGAATGTGTTGCGACACTTTTGAAGAAAAACATGCAACCCTCTGATCTCTTTTGGGGTATGTACTTCCGGATCAGTTCTAATTGAATAGGTCCATAAATGAGTTCCTTTAGACGATTCTGCCCATTAATTACGTTTAAGTGGAGATCATTTAATACAAACATTCATCATGAACCAAAACGTCAAATTTGTATTGTTTTTAGGGCTGATTGTAGCCTTGTTGAGCGGTTGTAAGTATGAAGAAGGCCCTTTCTTTAGCCTACAATCGCGTGAAGACCGCATCGCTGGAATTTGGAAGGTGGCTTATGCCACGGATAGCGAAGGCGAAGAAAACACCACCTCATACGAAGACCTTACCTTCATTTTCGGTGAAGACTTTTCTGCCGAAGCCGAATTAGAAACCAGCTTGGGTACCATTGAATTTGATGGTACTTGGGACCTTTCTCAGGACGATGCCGTCTTCCAATTGGAAGACCTGGAGTTGCCTTTAGGCATTGCCAGCTTTGACGAGGATTTTGACATCCTCCGCCTCACTGAAGATGAGTTTTGGCTCCGTGACCAGCAGGATAGTTTGTCGGTTATTCACCTGGAAGCCATCTTATAATTAGGCTTTAGGCCAAACCTAAACCCACTGGGCTCCTTTTCCGTCGAGGAAAAGGGGCCCTTCGTCTATTAAAACCCTCTGTTGGGAATCAATTTGTCGGCTTCAGTGGTCTAAGTGTTCAGTTAAGCCTAATCATATATGTCTGAAGCCTTACTCATGAAGAGAATATTCATCCAGCTGTTTATTATAAGCCTAGCTTGTCTTCCCCTTGCTGCCTTGGGACAGACCAGCGGGATGGCCCAAGGCCAAGTGTTGGCCGCCAATGATCGGCCTATAGAAGGAGCAGGAGTGGTCATGACGCTACGCAGTGATCCGACCCAAAAGCAAGGTGTATTTTCCGATGCCAATGGCAACTTTCGCTTGAGAGGCCTCAGCCCAGGAGCGTATCAACTAAAGGTATCTGCCATCGGTTTTGATACCCTGAGCCAAGTTGTAACCATAGAAGCAGGTTTCAATCGCTTGGGACGATTTGCGCTATCTGAGAGGACCTTTACGGCTGATGTCGTAGAAATTGAGGGCCAGGAAGCCCAGGCTCAACAAAAGGGTGATACAACCCAGTACAATGCCAGCGCCTTTAAAACCAATCCAGACGCCAATGCCGAGGACCTGATACGGAAAATGCCAGGGATCACGGTAGACGGTGGCCGGGTCAATGCCCAAGGAGAGCAGGTACGTCAAGTATTGGTCGATGGAAAGCCGTTTTTTGGCAATGATCCTAATGCGGCTCTGAAGACACTCCCGGCTGACGTGATCCAAAAGATCGAGGTATTTGATGAGCAGAGTGAGCAATCCAAAGCCACGGGTTTTGATGATGGAAACACCACCAAGACCATCAACATTGTGACCAAACCCGAGACCCGTAATGGTCAGTTTGGCCGTGCTTATGCGGGGGCAGGCTATGAAGATGTGTACAAAGCCGGTTTGAACTGGAACAGTTTCCAGGACGCGCGCCGGATATCGGTGGTCGGCCAGAGCAACAACATCAACATCCAAAATTTTTCCGAAGAAGACCTACTGGGCGTAGCTAGCGCCGGGCAAGGTCGCCGCCGTCGACCCTGGGAAGGTGGTGGGGCTGGTGCGGATGTCAATGACTTCCTCATTAGCCAGCGAAATGGCATCGCGACTACTCACGCCGGTGGAATCAACTATTCCGATGAATGGGGTGATAAACTGGAGGTAAATGCCAGCTACTTTACCAATTACAGCGACAACCAAGCTCTCACCAACCTAGACCGAGTGTACTTCGTGGAAGGGGATTCGGGTCTGGTCTACCGGGAACTGGATACCAGTCGCAGCGTCAACCTCAACCATCGGTTTAACCTTCGAATGGAGTATAAGCCCAATAAACGCAGTTCTATCTTGCTGAGACCCAGCATCAGTTTTCAACAAAACTCTGGGACCGACTCGACTTTTGGACGCAACCTGATAAACGGCAACCTGCTAAGCACTACCCAAAATGTCTTCAGCTCAGATCTGCAAGGGCTGAAAATAGACAACCTTCTTTTCTATCGCTATCGCTTTGAAAAGCGTGGCCGGAGCTTTACGCTAAGTGCCAGAACGGGCTATGACCAGCAAGATGGCAGCAGCCAGTTAAATTCTGGCTTAGAGTTTCTGACAGAGCCAGGAGCCAGCTTGGATACCCTGAACCAGCGATCAAATTTGGGGTCTTCCGGGATAGACCTTGATGTAGAAGCCCGCTATACCGAGCCATTGGGAAAGATTGGCCTTCTACTGGTAAATTACTCCTATGCCCCACAATGGAATGAATCCGACCGCAGAACCTACTCCATTTCACCAGAAGGCGATTCTTCTCTGCTAACAGCCCAGTCTAGTGTGTTTACCAATCAATATTATGCACACCGAGGAGGACTAGGGGTGATTTTGAGAAAGGGTAGAAAGGTGTTTTTCATTTCACGGGTGAATTATCAGCGAGCGACGCTAGCTGGGGAACAAAGTTTTCCTACCGTATTTGATTCTACTTATCAGTTCAACAACATCATTCCCTTTGCTTTATTCCGCTGGCGGGTCAATGATCAGCAAAATTTGCGAGTCATCTACCGCGGAAATACGGACGTACCTACCGTAGGTCAGTTGCAAGAGGTGATCGATAACAGCAACCCCTTTCAGCTTACAACAGGTAACCCCATCCTGAGCCAGGCTTACAGCCATCGCCTGACGGTGCGATATGGTGGAACCAACACCAAGACCTCCAATGTTTTTTACTTCCTGCTCAACTCGACTTTTACCAGTGACTTCATTGGTACCAGTAGCCTCATCGCTCGCCGGGATACCGTGTTACCAGGTGGTGTCTTGCTCCAGCAAGGGGGACAGCTCAGTCGTCCCGTTAACCTGGATGGTTACCGACAACTCAATTCCTTCATCACCTACGGCTTTCCAGCAAAATTTATCAAGTCCAACTTGAACTTTAACCTTTCTGGAAGCTATACTCGCCGTCCTGGGATGATCAATGGTGCCCTCAACTTTAGCGACAATTACGCCACGGGAATTGGAGTGACCCTGAGTAGCAACATCAGCAAGAATGTCGATTTTACACTCAGTTCGAAAAGTGACTACAACTGGGCTTTCAATGAGCTACAGCCTCGCTTGAATACCGAATACTTTAGTCAAGTCTCTGAAGCTCGCATCAACTTGATTTTTGGCCCCGGCATCGTTTTCCGAACCTCCGTGTTGCATCAGTACATCGATGGATTGAGCGATGGCGTAGATCCCAACTATATTCTTTGGAACCTAAGTGTAGCCAAAAAGCTTTTCAAAAATCAGCGGGGAGAAATCGAATTGACTGCCTTTGACGTTTTGGGGCAAAATACCAGCGTTTCTCGAAATGTGGCCTCTACCTATGTAGAAGACCTTCAATCCCAAGTACTGCAGCAGTACTTCATGCTAACCTTTACCTATCAGCTTCGCCAGTTTGAGCCTTCGCAGGAGCCTCAGCGTCCACCTTATCCAGGATATGGTCCACCTCGCAGGCCATAATGAGTGTGAGATGGCAATACGAGAAGGAAAGAAGTCTATGTGATTTCGTAGATGTAAAATCAAAGAGCCCTCATCAGATATAGCTGGTGAGGGCTCTCTTGGGCCATAGGGAGGGTGTGAAATTGAGCCACAAGATTCCGCTTTCTCAACCTCTTAAAATCTCCTTAGCGTTGAATGATCAGCTTTTTTTGCAATCGTTGCCCTCCTGCTTCCACTTGAACTAGGTAGAATCCCGCCGGTAGTTGTGAAAGAGAAAGTTCCCAACGAAGCTCTGTGGTTGAGTATGGCTGGGTTTCTTGCCATAGTTTTCGGCCACGTAGGTCGTAGATGTTGGCCTGAGCCTCAGCAGGGCTTTGCAAGGAAATTTCTATGGCAAAATCCCCCTGATTGGGATTGGGAAATAGATTCATGGTTTTTATCAAGGAAATCTCACTCAAACCAGATACAAAATCGATGCCTTCGGAACGGGGCGATTCACAGCCGTTCAAGGTATCTGTAGCAATGACAAAGTATAGCCCATTGCTATCTGGGTCAAATTCTGGTCCGGTCCCTACCTCGGTGCCATTGGCATCTACCCAGCTGTAGCTGACGGAATCACTGGGGTTTACCACCGTGAAAACCTCCTGGGTGCTGTCGAGTGATATTTGAGGGGCAAACACCTCAAAGCTGTCCACCCGGATCACGCGAGAAGAACTGCTACACAAGGTAGACTGGTTGATGGCCTCAACTAGATAGTCCCCCGCCTCAGTGATGAACACGGAGTCGCTGTTGGGAACAGGCCAAAGACTGCCATTTTGGAACCAGATCAGGCTGTCCTCACTTTGTGCTTCCAACCAGATTCCCCCACCTACGCAGAATACAAGGCTATCTTCCTGAAGGCGATCTCCGTTGAAGCGGAGACTTGGCTCGGCTGGGAGCGGATCAATGCTAAAGGTATCTTGGCAAGAGATGCTTTGTATCGGGTTTTGTAGGCCAAGGGTAATTTGAAGGGAGCCTTCGGTTAATACCACAGAGCCCGTTTGACTGCTGGGAATAGAAAAGAAAATGGAAGCTCCTGTACCGCCTGCCCCCGTAGCGCAACCATCATCCGCACCGATTAGGTCATTGTCCCAAACCTGAAACTCATAGGTTCCGGTATCCAGGAGCAGATTGCTGATACCGGTAGAGACAGGCAGATTTCCTCCTCCATTGTTTAGGGGCGCGGAAGAGGTATTGACAAGCTGGGTTCCACTTGGATCAATGAGGATCCAATAAAGGTCCCCATCATCCAATAAATCACTGCAACCCACGGCATCAATGCTAAGGCTGTTAAGAATGAAACCGGTGGTGTCAACGTCAGCAGCATAGCTTACGGTGTAATCACCTGCTTCTGGCCAGACCTGTGGGCTGGGCGTTTCGTCGGTAGACTGGAAAGAAAATCCGTTGGGCCCAGTGATGTCCCATTGGTAACTAAAACCGGGCTTTCCTTGACTGGGAACATTGTTGGTAAATTCTACCATACTTGGTTCACAAGTGCTGAGAAAGTCAAGGGTGTAGCAGTCTCCTTCAAAGGGGCAGGGATTGACAATGAACGGGGCATCAAAGATGGTAGGTTGAGCACTTACGTTGCCTAGGACATCCACCTCCGCCGTGACAAAGACCTGTAAGTTGTAAATAGCCGGAGCACTTACGAGGCCAAACAAGCGCAGACAGCCTGTGGTATCAATTTGACTGCTGTCGGGTGAGACCACGTATCGGCAATCTGGGGCAAGGTCACACTCCCAGCTCACCCCGGCGGGAAGGCCGACCAGGCTGTCGATGGTGAAGGTGACAAAGTCTACCGTGACCGTTTGGCCAGCAAAGGTCACGGTGGTATCGCGTGGAAAAACGAAGGTCACGGTGGTGTCAAAGGCTTGACAACCGATGACGGTAATTTGATTGGGATAGATTCCCGGGTTATCGGCGACGCTGCTGTCTGGGACACAGGCATTCTGGGCCAACAGGCTTGGGCAGAGGAGGAGTAACCCCCAAAAGAGTAAGATTAGTCTAGGGTAGGGCATAGTCCGTTTTTAGGTGAATTGATTTAGCATTTAGCCTCCTAATAACGGATGGCAGCATGTTCAATTATACCCAAAGACGGATTTTGTGCAGGTAAGATGCATGGAGTTGAATAACTATGGTACGGGATAAGCCCCATAAAAGAGTAATGTGGATAGGTGAGAAGCTTCATCAAAGGGTATGAGCAAAGTCCATGTAAAGAGGAGAGCACCTAGCTAATTTTGTGAAAAGGGCTTGCCCTCAGCATGAAGAAGTTCCCTATGCTACGGAGAAAAATCATATGGAAATCCTTCCCTAAGGTTCATCCCACCACATTTTTTGGAGACATGAAACCTCTCAGACTGATCACCCTGATGGTGCTTCTGGTCATAGGAAGCCTGCAGACAAACGCACAGCAATCTATCAGCTCGCCTCCCCCTTTTTCGATGGGAATCGGATATTGGGGAGGGGCAATCACCCATCCAGGAATACTCCTCTTTGGAGAGCTGAGTTTACGAGAAGGGTCCAATCAACTGGCCATTAAGTTCAACCTCGTTCGATACCGACATAGGCAGCATACGCTAAATCATCTGATTCTCCCGGAACTGATTCTACGAAGAGTGACCGTGAAAAATCATGTTTGGGAAGCTTCCTTAGGAGGAGGAATGCTTATTCAGCAACCTGACCGGCCTACTTATTCCCGGGAAAGTGGCACTTGGCAGGAAGCACAATCTATACGCTTATATATCGCTCCCGCCTTGGGCTTCCGCTATGGTTACCGAATTCTACTCCCTAATCAGCGTCTTTTGACCCCTTCCGTGGGAGTCAAGTTTTTTTACCAATACCCATTCAATGATTTCTGGCTGCCTGGGGGCTCGGTGGATCTGTCTATTGCTTATCAAATACGCTAGCCATGAGAACCATCATCTTTAGTTTAGTCCTGTTATTTTTTGTCGCGGGGTGTGAAAAACCTCATATAAATGGCGACTTCGTGTATGTAAGTCACCATGGCGCGGACCTTCCGGTGTGGGTAAAAGGAAACATTCCATCGGGCGTCTTCCTCATTTACCTACATGGCGGCCCAGGAGGGAGTAGCTTTATTGATATTCAAAATAGCTTCATGGCAGGGATAGAAAACCACTATGCGATGGTTTACTATGACCAACGTGCATCTGGAAACAGCTTGGGGCACAGCAAAAATGAGCAACTCAATTTGGATCAATTCATAGAAGATTTAGATGTGATTGTTGAGTACGTTCAGACTACTTATGATCCCACGGAGATCATGTTGATGGGGCATAGCTGGGGCGGTACGCTGGGTACCGCCTATTTGCTACAAGATGAAAATCAATCAAAAATATCCGCTTGGATTGAGGTAGATGGAGGGCATAGCCTGGGGCAAAATGCTTATGAATACTCTCGCGATTATGTGATTCAGGTGGCTGATAGTTTGATTGGAAGAAACGAGCAACCGGAAGCATGGAGGGAGATCAAGGCATATTACACAAACAAGTCTTCCTGGCGAAATCCTGAAGTAGTGATTCAGCATAGCAAATACGTGACCCAAGCTGGGGGATACTTTTATGACCCTGCTAATCAAGAGGGGCTTGTTGGGCTTGACCAAATTCTTTTCTCCGAAACCGACTTTTTGGCTTTGCTAGCTCAAAACAAGCACGTAGTACAACATATGGATGTATGGCACCTAGATTTTACCCACCGCTTAGATGAGATAGAGATTCCAACTCTTCTTCTCTGGGGGAAAGCTGATGGCATACTACCTGTCCAACTGGCATATGAGGCCAAGGCTGCCATGAATTTACCTGAAGAACACTTTTACATTTTCCAGGAATCAGCTCATTCTCCTCACTATGAGCAAACTGTTTTATTCAATGAAAAAGTAGTTGAGTTCGTCCAAGCTTGTTTGTAATAGGAGGCAAGCTGTATGGAGCGATTACCAGCGGCGGATATAATAGGTGCTTCCGGCGTATACGTCCCCATCGACTCGCCATGCCCGGTCAACAGGGTTCCAGTTAGCTACATCTTTTTTGTACCAGCCCCGAGTTGCATAGGTATGGTTGGCTAGCATCAAGGTGCCGTCAAAATGCGCGTCCAGGTGGCCTCCTAATTCCACTCGCTGACCTGTTAGACCTTGCCATTTTACCTCTCCGCTGGTGAGAACCCGTGACAGCAAGATGGGTTGATAGGCGACCCTGAGGGCCATGCTTCCTCGGAAGGCGTTGGCCGGTAGAGGCGCGGCAAAGATGTAGGTTGGGATGGCAGCAAGGTTCAAACCGAAGTTGGTGACCCGTTGAGCGCCTTGGCTTTGGGTCTGGATTTTTGCATGGACTCCCATGCCGATGAAGGTTCTACGTGGCCGGAGGGGTTGGTAGAACCCCACGATCAATTCATTTTGTTCCCTTAACATTGCCCGCTTTCGGAGGGGTAGACGCCATTCCAACTGCCAATCGGTATAGGTACGATTGGTGTTGCGTAGGTTGTAACCAAGACCGATGTGAGCTGCTTTTCCCTGCCAGCTCAAAGAGAAAAACCAGGTGTGTACGCCGATGCTTTGAAAGCCAAAATAAGTTTGAGCACAAAGGGGGGCGAGTGATCCCAGAGTCAATACCATTAGGAGAGCATATATCTTTTTCATTGAAGTAGAATTTGGAGAATGAAGGCGAAAGGAATGCGGATCAATTTGCGGAGGTCCAGATGAGCCTTAGGCTCACTCCCCGCATATTTGGGGTACGCCCTGATAGGAGGCTTGAGGTACGAGCTTGTTGGAGCGAAGTATAATCCAGTCTTGCTTCAAGGGGGATTTCTATCCCCATCCGGTCAAAATCAAAGACCAGCCCAAAGCCATAGGTCAAATCTTGGATAGAGCTAAAGTTTTCTGCTTGACCCCTATCATTGATGCTCATTCTAAAGGCCCCAACCCGCAATACCAAGAGGTCCCAGAGGGTCACTTCCCCTCCTGCCCTTAGCGCGGTATGAAATTGACTATTGACATAATCCTGGTACTCTACTGTGAACAAGTAATCTAGGCCTCCTACACCGCCTCTGGGGATGGGTAAGGATGTGCGACCTCCATAGCTGACTCCGGCCCTAAGGATGGCAGGCATGGTAAATCGATCTTGGTCTCCATTAGGGGCTTTATAGGTGATACGGGCAAAGGTAAAGTTGTTGAAACTGGCTCCGGCGCTGATGAATTGGCCATTTGGCAGAGTTTTGCGGTACAATAGCCCCAGGTCAAAATGCGGCATATGCCCTGCCTTGGCGTCTCGAAAGAGCCGGAGACGGTACAAATTGGTATTCAACCCTATTTGTAGACCTGGCAGTACCTCCCGCGCCAGGGTGACGGTGGCATTGGTGGTACGAGCTAAATCAAGCTGATAACGCTGCCCTCTAATGGTGGCGTCAAAAGTGCTAGGTCCAATCCAGAAGGTACGAACACTTACACCCGCCACCCATGGGGATCGATCTAAGCGCTGGGCATAACCTGCATAAGCAAAATCTGATTCTCGCAGGATATAGAAAGGCCCCGAACTACTGATGGCCGCACTGCGGTTGCTGATCAAGCCTAGACTGGCTGGGTTGGTAAAGTTTTGGATTACGTCGCCGCCTAGGGCGACTTGGGCTTTGCCCATGGCTTCCGCCCGCATATCAGGCAGCTGGTTTAGGACAAAGTACTCTTCCTGCCCGCTGTTATAACTCCGATCTTGGGCTAATAGAGGTGAGGCGAGGAAACAGAGGATGATCAAAAGTGAGGTAAGACGCATGGCTCCTTAGGTTAGAAGTTGAACGTGGCTGCGTTTATAGATGGCAAAGAAATCCGAAGGTTAACCAGACTGAGTTATATTTTTTCATTCTGCTCTATTAGCCTTCTTGTGATAGCGGTCTCGCGGGTATGAAGCAGACTATGGCTGCAAAACCTGAAAAGGCCACCTCGTAGCGGAGGTGACCCTTTGGGTCCGTAAGGGGACCATGGATAAGGTGAGAATAGGCGATTTTTTTGCCGGAACTGCCCTACTGAACCACCAATTTGGTACTCTTTACCCCAGAGGCGCTGCTTACCCGAAGGAGGTAAGTTCCTGGTTGGATATTTTCTAAGCTGAGGGTCGCGGTTCCTTGCTGCGAATCGTGTTGCATTTGTCGAATTACCTGTCCATTGAGCCCAAGCAAAGAGAGGGTATGAGAGGTGTGGCTATGGTCTTGGATCTCCACCTGTACCTGTCCTCGAGCAGGATTGGGAAACGCCCTGATGGAGAATTCTGTTCCCATCCCACCTAGGGTAAATTCGACCAGATTGCTGAGCGAATGGGCACCATTGAAGTCCACCTGTCGGATGCGATACACCACACGTGAGGATGTCGTATTAGGCAGATCCGCATCTTTGAATGTATAGCTAGAGATCTCCCGGGTAGTACCCGCTCCTTCTACCCTGCCAATGGGGTTAAACGAGTTGTCTTCTGCGGATCGCTCTATTTGGAAATAGTGGTTGTTTTCCTCTTGAGCGGTTTGCCAACTTAGTAAAGCTGCTCCCTGTCCGTCAGACTTTACTTCAAAGCCTAACCACTCGACAGGGAAGGTCCCCTCCTCAAAGCTTATCGTAGAAAATGCAGGGTTACTAACAGCTCCGCCGTCGTCGACGGTGACTTGAATCATACGAGGAGTGCGATTGGGGGCTGGCGCTTCATTGCTATAGCGAGCATTACCAAGAGCCATTAAATAATCCGTCAAGAGGGCATCTCCATTGAGAGTAAGTTTGTGCTGATCTGGAGAAAGGTAAGCGCTTAGCCCCATTCCTGCCAAGGTAGAAGAGTCTAGCCCCATACTGAGCGCCTCATACATAGAGTCCATGGGGTTAGTCAATTGGATGATCATCTGCTGCATTTGGATATCATCTAGGTCCTGGATATCATTTAGGGTGAGATCCGTGATGTTGACTGGAGGAGCGCCTGGAAGGTAGGTCCGTGACCAGTCCGTCCCTGACTGTGCTCCGTTGAGGTCCAAGCTCGGAGGGGTAGAACAAACGGGAAGAAATAGGTTGTTCAGGATAGCCCCTTCAGCTCCTGGCTGAGCACCATGGGGGGTATTGTGAAAAGGATTGGATGACCCTGCGGTAGAAATAAACATTCCCGCATCCCCCCCATCTAATATGGTGGTCACCTCTTGGGGGAGGGAAGAGGTGGTGTTGATCAAACCTCCGCCACCACCACCGCCAGGGCCGTGTTGCTGGGCCGTGGTAAGGGTGGCTCCATCTCCTCCTGAAACGTTTAATGTAAGTCCTGACCCATTAATGATGTGATCGGTGTCAAGGAAGATTGACCCGCCACCACCACCGCCACTGGCGCCATCGTTGATGTTGTGATCCTGGGCATCAGCTCCTTTGGCCCTTATTTCATGGCTGCCGGTGACCTCTATTTCTGGACTGATTAGAATCACAATTCCACCTCCGTTCCCAGCAGGGAGTGAGGCGCCGTTATTTTGGTGTCCACCCCCGCCGCCACCGCCAAGGAATAGCTTGGGCAGACCTGCGTCATAGTAGGGTTGGAGACTTAGGCCTCCGCGACCTCCTTTGTCTAGGTCACTCACGTCTCGACCTCCCCAACCATGGCCCCCTTGTCCCCCTGCACCATAGGCAGAACCGCCACCACCACCACCGTTATGGTCATTGGCGCCTCCGCCCCCGTTGGCTAGTTTGCCCCTACAAGCCGCCCATGGAAGCTCTACGATGCCTTCTCCTTTGATGCCTCCTTTGCCCGAATTGAAATCACAGATGTAAGTCAGGCCTCCAGATTTGGCGCTACCGTTGCGGTCTCCACCTCTGAACCCCACTTCGCTTACATCTACATCAGCGCTAACAATGATCTTTTCAGTGGCTTCAAGGGCTACTATTCCTCCTTTTTCCCCATCCCAAGCTGAGGCACTAAGTAGGCCATCGATTTCTACTTCTTCATAAACTGGAACCCGCACTACCTGGACCATATGGGCTGGGTCATAGGCATTGCATAGGGAAAGGGTAAGCTGAAGGGTATCGCCAGATATGGCTCTAATTTCTGCCAGTTCGTAGTTTCCTGCTTCGCCAAAGGAGGTGATATCCCCATAAGTAGAGTCATCGGCTGTACTGATGGTCGCCCCCTTCATTTGCATGATGATGAGCTTGTCACCTGCAGAAAAGGCACTGGCATCCGAAATGACTACCTGTTTTCCCTCCACATAGCTCACCGTTTGATAGTCGTTGATAATACCGCTGACGGTGGAAGTGGAGGTAGTCATGTAAAGAATCGCAGCAAGAGCAATGATGGCTGATATACCTGACCAACGCAAGATTTTTGTTCCTTGGCGTGTGGACGGAATAGGTTTAGGGTTTAACACGATTTGTAAAATAAAGTATGTGGATATTCGAATTCAAAATATCCGCGTACTGTATTATCAAATGAAGGAAACTCTAAGCCTAGTTGTACATCCGTAAGAGAGCTTAGGCTTTTGTACCGATTACCTGGGTGTCCCCCTTGGTATCTTTGATTAATCCTGCATGCATCGCACCTACTTCATCGGGCTCTCTATTTCACTAGAGGGGGCATCCGTAGATTGGTGACCTTACCATGAAAAAAGGACCGCGACTCAGGTCGCGGCCCTTCCTGGAAATATCAGGGGTTGAATCCCTAGTTTCGTTCCCCAAATAGAATGAATGCCACCGGACCTAGCACGGGGAAAAAGAGCACCCCCGCAGTCCAAAGTAGCTTGTGCCCCATGGAGGTAGCAGGATTACGCCAAACATTGACCAGTACGCCGATGGTTAAAAGGAACCATACCGCGGCTAAAACGAATTTGATCAAGGCAAACATGAGTCTTTAAAATTGGTGGTGGATTTACAAATGGTTTCATGAGTGAGTCAAGAGGCCTTTGGGGGAGATTCCCAAGGTGGGATTTCACGTCAATCTCTCATATCAAAAAAGACGAGCGGAGTTTAGCTAGAGTTGTAAGTCAGGAAATATTTTTTTGAAATTTTCTTGGCGAATGACTTGATTTTGCGTCTTTCTAAGCCAAATAACGTCGTAAGTTGGGCTGAGTAGCGGCGAATGGCCACGAATTCAGCGTCACATATTTTCAATATCTTTCCATATGCATGACGTCACCCAACTTTGGCAACAGTTCCACCAAGAACTCAGGCAGTTTGTTCTGCACAAAACCCGAGATGCTTCATTCACCGATGATGTACTGCAGGATGTGTTTGTGAAAATTGTTGCGCAACAGCATCGATTGGAGGAGGTCGGGCACTGGCGAGGATATTTGTACCGCATGGTGCAGAATACGCTTTATGACCATCATAGGCAGCAAAAGCGGTTGGAGTTGGTTCAAAGCTTTCCGACCACCTGGACGGATGAGGAAAGTGAAAGTTTGCAGTCGACGATTGCAGAAATGTGTGTAAGGCCATTGATCATGTCCTTGCCAGAAAAATACCGAGAAGCCCTGATCCTATCTGAATTAGAGCAAATTCCCCAAAAAGAGCTCGCTCAACGCCTGAACCTCTCCTACTCTGGGGTGAAATCTCGGGTGCAAAGAGGTCGGGTCATGCTCAAAGAACAAATAATCACCTATTGCTCTGTAGAGAGTGACCGCTATGGCAACTTGAGAGAGGTGGAAAAACCTATTTGTGAGGATTGTTAAGGCTCTTGCGTCTTTTGGGAAAACGTGACGTCTTAGGGAGGCAAGGCAGAGCAGGCCCATAACGTGATCGAATGAATGTCCAGGAATGCTGCGGTCTTGCACTAAGAGGCTGTTTGGGTTTTTCCTTTACGGCCAAAACTTGTCTTTTTTGAACCTGACCGCGCCGATTTTTCTCGAAATAGCTCGCTATTCCTCAAAAAATCTACTTGTCAGAACCAAAAAATCCAGCGTTTGGGCTCGAAATCCCAAAACCCAAAAAGCCTCTAAGGAACAGTCAAACAACAACTATGCACTTTTGCTTGATCTTCCATACCATCTCAGCGTCAGAAAAATGCTCGATTGGCCCGCCAAACTCGATTTTTCTTCCTTGATCTGGCATGAAATATCAGCGCAAAAATTACATGTTATTTTTTTTCTGTTCCTAATGAACACTCAAAACCATTAATTTTTCACACATGGAACAACAGCAGATCAAACAGGAAGTCAAGAAGAAATATGGTGCACTAGCTGCTACAGAAACAGCTGGATGTGGAGATCCCTGCTGCGCAGATACCAACTTGCCCCTGATGGCTGATCGTTACGATGAGTTGGATGGCTATGTCCCCGAGGCTGATCTGGCTTTAGGTTGTGGCATCCCTACCCAAGTGGCACAAATATCCATTGGAGATACCGTGGTGGACCTCGGTTCTGGTGCTGGAAACGATGCTTTTGTAGCGCGTCGATTGGTAGGGGAAACCGGTAGGGTCATCGGTTTAGACATGACGCCTGAGATGATTCAGCGGGCCGAGAAAAATACGGCCAAGTTGGGTTTTCAAAATGTAGAATTCGTTTTAGGAGATATCGAGCGCATGGATGCCATTCCGACAGACACGGCAGATGTAGTGATTAGCAATTGTGTGATGAACTTGGTTCCTGATAAGGTTCGGGCCTTTGCTGAGGTGCATCGCATCCTCAAACCAAGGGGACACTTTAGCATCTCAGATATTGTCTATCGCGGAGAGCTGCCCTCAGAGTTTTTGGAGGTCGCAGACCTCTACGCAGGTTGCGTGGCGGGTAGCAGCGAACAGGATCGATATTTAGGAATCATCAAAACCGCAGGCTTTAAAAACATTCGGCTCGCCAGGGAAAAGCGAATCGACCTGCCCGACGAGTTTCTGTTGCGGTATCTTCCATCAGAGCGCCTCGCAGAGCTTAAGCAAAGCGATATAGGCCTGTACAGCGTCACGGTTTACGCCGAAAAATCGTAGCCTGACTCTGGTTTTGCCCCGGAGGATGCGGAGAGCATTCGCTTGAGGCTCCCCAATTTCTGTCCCATCTAAGAGGCTAACAAAATGATCATGGCAGTTCTGCAACAGCCATGATCATCTTTTTAAGATTCCTGCTCTACGAGGTCTCGTGGCTTGATCTTATGGTCTCCGATGTATTCCAAATATTGCCGAATCAGGCTGATTTCTTCAGGAGTAATATTTGGAATGGCTGGCATGGTGCTTCGATATCGAAACCCCTGTGGATGGGTGACAAATGAGTAGAGGCTATCCCCATTCCAATATTCAAGCAAGTTGCGAGGATAATTGAACTCTGGTCCCATGATGCCACCCACACCATTGATAGAGTGGCATTTGAGACAGTGGGTTTCATAAGTGGTCAGTCCCGCTAATGCGGAGGTGTCGGGGAGTGGATATAAATAATAGTTATTTGATTGGGGGTCGATTAACCTCATTGAGGCCAACGCATATGGCCAAGAAACCTCTTTGGTGTCATCGGTGTCAGTCCAAATGAGGTAGTAAGGGGCAAACTTGTTAGGTAGTGGCCCAAAACTATTGCTATTAGGGTCGTATTTCTGGTGGACGATATAGCCTTGATGGCGACTAAGCTTTTCGAGGGATACCTGGGGCCGATAACCATCTGTACATACAAATTCTATCTGCCAGCTGGCTTGGTTGCTTGGGTCTTTGGTGGTGAGTTGCGACTCTATTTCTGCTAACAAGGGTGCTAAGGGCAATCCTCGATAACGCTGATTTTTCTCTTCACTCACTGGGTCATAAGGCAAGGCCACCTCTTGCAACTGATCGGAATGGGTGTCAAAATAATTACTCAAGTCTATAGAAGGGAACCCTTTTGGGGTAATGGCAATAGGGGGCGTTTCCTCAGGAAGGGTCTCGGGTTGAGATTGGGGGGTACAGCCAACAAAGATCATCAGGCTTACCAGTAGAAGTAACGGCGTGAATCTCATTCCTTTATGAATATGGAGAAATAAAAAGAGTTGGCAGGCAGAAGAAGTCGGAGTATGGATGTGGGCTCTAGCCATGAGAACCCCAAATCTAGCTTTAGGCTCCATCGCTTGGTGCCCCGACTACCCCTTTTCTAGCCTATCATGCATAAATGTAGAAATAAATTGCGGTACGGAAGGCCGGCCTTCTAAAGCATCCACTAGAAGGACCAGGGGTTCTTAAAGGATTTTTCGCCTTGAGGGGCTTTTCAAGCGGTACCATATTGCCGCAACGGCTGTAAGGAACAAGATGGTCCCAAACGACCATTGCCAAGGGAACATCCAAGGGGACTCTATTACTTCATCTGCCCCAATCAAGACCATTCCCCCCCAGAAGAAAGGGTGCCGGTGAAAAGGGTCAGCCTGGGAAAAGTACTGACGCTGGCTTTCGGTCAGTGCTTCTGAAGGCCTTGCTCCAGACTTAAGTCCCTCAAAAAAGTGAGCACTGATCTTTGCTGCACTGCGGTCATCCGTAGTCCATAAAGTGGTGAGTAGCTGTTCACTTCCAGCATAGCGAAATGCACGAGCCAAACTCATGATGCCCTCACCTCTAGCCAGGGGGCCTAACCCAGTTTGGCAGGCACTCAGGACCGTCAACTTAGAAGGAAGACGAAGACCATAAATTTCATAGCCATGCAGGATGCCATCTTGAGCATGGGCCGTATCTGTACTGAGGTATAGCCGTGCAAGCATAGGGTTTTTATCTTCTGCTAAGGCATGGGTGGCAAAGTGCAATAGATAAGGCCCTTTGGCATTAAGATCTTTCAAGTGCTGCTCACTGGCTTGATCTCCTAGCCAGACCTGCCCTGGCCAGAGTGTAGCTGCTTGCTCAATTTCTTGTTGGTTATAGCTAAGTGTTCCCAATGCCGCACGACTATCTTGGTTGCTGTGGAAGGAAAAGCTTGGGGCAAAACCATGGTATTCCCACTTACCTTGTCTATGTAATGGAGAGGCAAACTCTTCGGGACCATAGCGATAAGCAATAACCCAATCGTGCATTAGGTAAGCCCATCGATGGGCAGGCTTCTGCTGATCTGCTTCTCTGGTTGGTAAGGTGCCAAAAGGTAGATAAGCAAGGGGACCATGAGGCAAGATAAGGAGGCGCTTACCACCTGTTTCAAGCTCGGGTAATAGCATCTGGAACAATTCCCATCCAGCTGAAAAGGGGAGAGTTGCTCCAGAAGATGGTGAGCGCTTGACTTGTGCGATCCATTGTTTCAGTGGCTTTTCCACTCTTTGAGTGGACAGGCGGGTAAGGGTTAGCCTTTCTCCTTCCTGTCTGAACACAAAAACCAAGCTATCCCCCCAGAAGTATCCATAAAAGATGTGGTTTGCGCCTTGGACCAAGTCCCCAATCGTTGACTTGTTGGGGGCATACTTAAGCTGGTAATAGGCTGGATAATTCTTCTCTAGGCGAATTCTAAGGGCATGGTATGCCCGTTTTACCCGAGTCAACTCGCCTAGCACTTGACGCCTTTTTTCCTGCCCAATCCCTTCTCCATAAAAAGCCTCATTCAGGGCTACTAGGCGCTGGCGATAATCCTGTTCTTGTTGGTATATTGAGTCTGGTAGGCCGGCAAAGGTCAGAGCCTGCCCTTCTTTTAAATGGTCTCGTAGGTTTCTAGCCCAGTTCTTTTGTGCAAGATCCAAGGCTTGATCCAGATAGCTTTGATCTTGGGTAAGGTCATATAGCTGGTAGCAAACCGAAATGGCGCGCTCGTATGTAGGTAGGTGATAGCGCTGTAGTTCCTGTTTTGAACCAGGGGAGCTGTAGTAAAATCGTAAGCTATCGGCTACAGATATTTCCTGTTGCAAGGTCGCCAATGCCTTTTCTAGCGAAACCTGACTTTGCGTTGAAAGGTAATGAGCTTCCCAATAGTTGGCCTGTAAGTCGAGGAATTCGATTACCTGGGGGCGGCTCCAATAGTGCTTACTTTTAGGATCGAGATAGGAAAGTAAACTCCCTTCTGGACGGAAATTTTGCCAAGCTTGATCGAGAAATCGTTCAGCTAATTCAAACTGGTCTAGTTGAAGTTGAATCCGCGCCAAGGAGAGGTTTGCTCGGACCAAATTCCATCTGCTGTTGGCGGATTCATAAGCCGCTTTGGACTGCTGAAACAAACGATAGGCTTTCATGAATTTCCCTGCCGCTTCTGCATTTTCGCCCAAATCATCGTAAATGTGCCCTCTTACCAAGGAAGTATCTTCAACTAGATTCAGGGCAAGCTCAAGATACTGTTCCGACTGGGCATAGTCACCTAAAGCGGTATGGAGCATCCCCATCTGTCGGTAATCTCCAATCATCTCGGGATGGGTTTTGCCGAAATATGCCTGATTGATTTGTAAGGCCTTCTCCATGTACGGAAGGGCCTCTTGGGGTCTATCTTGATCATTAAGGATGACGCTGCGTTCATGATTGATATAACCATAAGCAGCATCCATGATCCCCGGATGGATATCTAAAAAGGCCTCCGCCTCATCAAAGGTAGAAAGTGCCTCTTCTAAATCGCCTACCGCCATTTGAATGGAGCCAAGGTTGAGCAGGCAGGTCAGTCCTGTCACTGCGGTTAGCTTAGCTACATGGGTGTAGTTTGCTTGGTGAAGCCGTAAAGCTTGCCAAAATAGGCCCAACTCTGCGTAGTTGACTGCGATATTGGTTCTAATCTGGATGAGCTGAGGGTGATCGGGTCTCAGTTCTGCTTCCAGAATTTTTTGGGCGGCTAAGTATTGCTCCTGAGATGACTCTACTTTTCCTTGCGCATTGAAAATAACCCCTAACGTGTTGTGGTTGAAAGCCACCTTTAGATGGACATGGCCAAACACTTTGCGGTGGGTACTCAGGCCTAATTGGGCATAGTGTAGGGCGCTGTCATAGCTACCTGTGAGGAAAAACCCGAAAGCCATGGCTTCCTCGCCAAAGGCTAGAAGGGAGTCCTGATCAGGGGATCTTTCAAGACAATCGCGGTACAGTCGCCTATACTGCTCTAGCCCACTGACGAGATCTCCCCCAATGGCGGTCTGGAAAGCCAATTCGCGTTTGGCTTGAAGGGCGGCCGGGTGTTGAGTATCCCACTCAATAACCGAATCCAAGGTGGGTCGGGCTGTGCGATACTGCCCCATCCGACTGAGGTAGGTCCCTGCTAGCTGCGTAGCGTAAGCCCAGTAATTGCTGTCCTGGTCTACAAGAGCAAGCTTCTGAGCCTGTCGCGTGAGCTGGTAGGCTTGGTCATATTGGCCATCAATCCACCTGGCCTTGGCTTGAAAAAAAGCTTCCTGACCAGATTGACCGAGGAGTAAGCAACTGCCCAGCCCAGCATAAAAAAGCCATGCGATGAGTAGCCTCATGGATCTAGGTCAAATGGGTTATCGAGATCGTTGAATGGGGTAACTGGTCGTTTCTTGGCCTTTTTGCACCCTCAGGAAGTAATTGCCAATGGGATGTTTTGCAAGGTTTATCTGCCTGGTATTCGGGCTAAGGTCTAGGATCAATTGCCCATCCGACGCAAATATTTCGAGTTTATCTGCTTGCAAATCATCGATCTCCAATTGGAAAATCCCTGTAGAGCTTGGGTTAGGGAAAATCCGAACTTGGGGTTTCCAACTAGGTGAAGTTAGGCTTGTTTGGGCACCCATAGGATAGGGATTGAGCTTCATCGAGTCTAAAAAATCCAATCTCCCAGGGATGAAGGATTGGAGATTTTGCTGGTTACTGACTTCAATTCGCTGATTTTGATAGCGAAGACCTAGAAAAGGAACCACCGTTTCAGCGATGTCTTCTCGGTCGGGATTATCTGCTGCATAACGGGAGATAAACCTAGGATCAAGGTCTCTGGCATCCGTCCAATCAGCGTTTACTCTGTATAGATGATCCAAGGCGGCATGGGTAGCCTCATGGATCAAGGTTTCTTCTAGGTTGCCGGTCTGTTCATACAATTCTGAGGTTGCCCCGATGGTTATTTCAATCGAATGTAAAAAGCTATTTCCGCCAAAAAGGGCATCGCTAGCAAGGATATTTATTGAGTCGACTCCCGTTCGAAGAAAAGCTGGAAGCTGCCCCATCATTCGACCGTATTTGGTGGCAAGGCGGTTGGCATCTTGTAGGTCAAAATCCGCCTTTCTGAGCCTGATCTCAGCCGTTATGGAGTCGTCGTAGCGAAGTTGATATACATAGGCTAGGGGAGTAATCCATGCCCCATTGCTGTTATTGGCATCACGATCCCACATCAATACTGGCCGATCTGGCTGACTCTGAATGGACTGAAAGGCAGAAGGATCACCCTCGGTGATTACATCATAAAAATCGGATACCCAATTCGTCCCTCCATTGTAGATATACTGGCTACCTTGTCCATATATACTAGATAAAAAGGATAAGAATAGTCCAATTGCCAGGGACTTTTTGAGGCTTAGGATAATGGCTGACATGCTTTAATGCTTTTTGACCAAGTCGAATATGCAAAATGTTTGGACGCTATGCTAAGTACCCAGCTTACAGGCATTTAGGTTGGAGCTGTTTTTTCTGTTAACCAGGCAGGCCTTTCGCCATAACTAAATGAAATCGCAGCTCTAAGTCGGGACCTGATAGCGGAGAAAGGGCAATTTTACTAACTTCCTGCCTAGATTATACGCTTAGGTGTCCATATGACAGATCAAACTTTTGCTGAACTCAGCGAGCAGATCAAGGCGGGAGATGAGCAGGGCCTGCAAACCGTTTATCAGGAAGGAAGCCAATACTGCATCCGAACCCTGGTCAAAAAAACCGGCTGCACCGTGGCAGACGCAGAAGATATTTTTATGGATGCAGTATTAGTATTTAGGGAAAATGTCCTTTCAAATAAGCTGGTGCACCTAAGCAACCTGAAGACCTATCTGTTTGGCATCTGTTGGAACAAATGGCGGGACTTGCATCGACTGCGTCAGAGATGGGGCCGAGAGCAGGATGAGATTGAACGACAACTTTACCACTTGGTTGATGAGTTTCAACCTTTGGTTGACATCAGTCAAGATGACTTGTTTAAGCGGTGTCAGGATCAGCTTCAGCGGGTTCGCGTAGCACTGAGCCAATTGAAGGAAAACTGCCAGGAGCTGCTTCGGTACATATACTTCGAGCAGCGACCTCAAGAAGAAGTCGCGCAACTGATGGGCTACGCCAGTGCCAACGTAGTAAAAGTTACCCGCCATCGCTGTCATCAGCGTTGGCTAAAGCAAATTGAGCAATTAGCTAATCAGCCCCAATGAATTCTCAAGACCAAACCCTCCTGATGGACTTTTTTGCAAATCAGTTAGACCCAGTCCAGCGGCAAACTTTGCAAGATCGGATGGCTAATGAACCCGATCTAAAGGAAGCCTACCTGAGTATGTGTAGTCAATTGCTGGCCAATAAAGCCCATGAGCGTAGCGAGCAGAAAGCTGCTTTAAAGGCAAGTTTCCAAGCATGGCAAGAGGCTGATGTACAACCTGAGGCCAAAGTGAGGAGCTTCTCATGGCGGCCCCTTGTCTTGGCCGCCGCCGCATGCCTTGCTCTCTTAATGATGGTTTTTCGCCCCTGGCAAAGCAATCCCAGTGCATCCGAATTAGCTTTGAATTACTTGCAGCCTTATCCCATAGATGCCTACCGTGGAGAAGCTGAAGAAAGAAAACAGGCCTTGATCTCTTATCAGAATGGGGATTATGCCTCAGCTGCTAGGGAGATCTCTGTACTTAAGCAGGAAGGGAAGGCTACTCCGCAAGAATTATTGGTGCTAGCTATTTGCTATCAATACCTGGATGAGCCCAGCGAGGCCAAAGCTGAACTGGAGCCTTTACTGGAGGATGATGTATGGGGGCAAAGTGCGGGCTGGTACCTGGCCTTGGCTAATTTGCGTTTGGGTGAGGAAAAATTAGCCATCCACCAGCTAGAGGAAATTAGCCAGCAAGAGGATCATTACCAGCGTGGGCAGGCTCAGGACTTGTTAAGCCAATTGGCGAAGTGAGCAGTTGGAGCAGAGGGAAATGGAAGGAGTTAAAGAGTTTAGGAGTTAAGAAAGTTAAGGGGTTGAGAGAGTTAAAAAGTTAGGCTCATCTACGGTCTTAGGGGAGAACATAAAGCATATAAATGCTTAGCCGGATTTCTGGCGTAAGGGCATAAAGCGTTATCCGGCTCCCCTTTACACTCAAATCGTAGAAGAGCTAAAAGTTAAGGCATATAGCTTTTCTCCATACCTCGCTTTAGTACTCCCAATAGTTCAGGTCTTTGTTCTTCTTCCGCTTAGCTTTTTCTGCAATATACTGTAAGAGTCGGGTAGCAGCCACTGGGTCAAAGCCTACGGTAGGAAGGAGGTTTTTGGTCTGATAGTAATCATAGTACATTTGGCGAGCCACCATTAAGCGTTCCCCTCCGTCAACGGGCAGTGTCTGCATCAGGGTGTGCAAAACTTTGGGATCTAAGTTTTCTCGGGCAGCCCTTTCTGCGAAACTCTCCTGAATGTCCATATTGATGACGGCGGTGCGTAGTTCCTCAGGAGTATCGTAAGGGAAAATGTATACCGAATCCAATGAAAAGGTGTCCTCCAGCATGTAAGTGATCGCATAGATGTATTGGGACTTGTCCCCCTGATAATCATCTAGATAATCTTTTACTACCAGCTTGGAAGCGTAGTAACCCAGGTGAGAAAAGTAGAGGGTGTCGCCTAAGGCAACCGGGACACTATAAAATCCATCAGGATTGGCCAGGGCGCCCTGCCGTGTATGATTGACCCTTACTTGGGCAAAAGGAATGGCTTCTTCGGTGGTTCGACTTAATATCAAACCTGAAAATTGGAAAACCCTTGGGTCATTCTGGGCTTGAGCCCAAGCAGGAATCATCAAGATGACGCCCAATACAATCAGCAAAATATTCTTCATAGGTAATCCTTCGGAGGTGTAATTCTGGGTCTGCAGTTTACTGCCCTAGAGGAGTTTAGCTTCTTCTCTCAAAGATAACAACAAACTCCGCAATCTTGTGGCTTAGAATAGTACGAGGCTGCCTCGGGCGAAGTTGGCCATTGCTGATTTAGATGACGATATTGAAGCATTCGTTGTCTCAACTGAAAAATTTTGCCTTTTGTTCCCAATCGCTAGCTCATGTCTGACCGCTTTCGTACCACCTTGAAGCCAACAAAATCTTCCTTCCTGATCGAATATGGGCATCACATCCTGGCCATGGGGAGCTGCTTTGCTGACCGAATGGGTAAGCGGATGACTCAGCATAAACTGAACATGATGGCTAACCCTTTGGGTATTGCTTATCACCCAATGGCCATTGGGCGACTCTTAGAACTAGCTGCCTCGAAGGGCATGCCTGATTTGACCTTTGCTCCGCACCTGGAACAATGGGTGAGCTGGGACCTTCATAGTCGGTACAATCACCAAGATAAGACGGAGCTGCTGGCGAGCTTTCAGGCTGATGTGGCGTCGGTGCAGCAACGATTGGCTTCGCTAGACGGGTTGATTGTTACCTTTGGTACAGCCTATGTATATCGATATCTGCCTTCTGAGCAATGGGTCAACAACAATCACCGTTTTCCCACCCAAGATTTTCAGGGCGAATTGCTCCCAAGCCAAGTAATCGTAGACTATTGGAGCAGCCTACTACAGAAACTGCGAACGGCTCGCCCGGAGTTACAAGTCATATTTACCCTGAGTCCGGTGAGGCATATTCGCCATACCTTGCCCCTAAATAGTGTGAGCAAGGCCATTTTACGGGTGGCCATCCACGAGCTGAGCAGTATGCCCGGCAACCATTACTTTCCAGCCTTTGAGATGATGGTAGATGACCTCCGAGATTATCGCTTTTACGGTGAAGACATGCTGCATCCAACTCCTGTGGCCGAAGATTATCTCTACGAAAACTTTTGCCAGCAATTTTTTTCCGATAAGGCCCAGAAGCTACAGGATCAGGTGGTCTCGGTAAGGCAGGACTTGGCCCATCGACCTCGACAAGAAGGGAGTTCGGCCCACCGTGCCTTTCTGCTTAAGCTTCAAGGTAAGTTGGAACAGCTTCAAGCAAAAGGACTTGATTACACAAGGGAGATGAGTGAAATAAGGAGGCAGATACTCCATTTTAAAGCTTGATGGATGAATGCTGTTAACTTATGAGGTGATTGACCATATCTAAATACTTGGACAGAAGAAATGGGAGGATGGTCTCCGGGGCTTTGCTTATAAGAATGAATACCTGTCTCCACATACCCCATATTCCCATACCCCGATTACCGTTTTTCTTATGTCCGCATACTTAATCGGACGCGGTATGCCCCGCCGTTCTTATTCATTGCTGACAATCATTTACTGCTATGCTTACCAAACTGCTAACCTTTTACCTTGCCATTCTCCTGTTGTACTCACCGATATGCCTATTGGCCCAGAGCCAAGGCGATCAACTAAGAGTCGAAACTCGCTTAGATGAAGTCTATCAGCAATATGGCTTGAATGGCAAAAACGTGCTTGTGGCTTTGATTGAAAGAGGCATTGATTACCGTCATCCTGATTTCGTCGATGCCGCAGGCAATACCCGTCTGGCCTATGTGTACGACATGATTGATGATGCCGGAGCCAATGCGGCCAACAACACGTATGGCACGGGTACCATTTATGAGCGTGCAGACATCGATCTGGCCTTGAGTAGTGGCAATTTTCTTGGGAGTACCGATCGCTTTGGTCACGGTACAGCTTGTATGGGACTGGCGGCAGGCAATGGCAGCGGGACCGCAGATTCAACCTATCGAGGCGTGGCGACCCAGGCGACCCTTATCGCGGTAAAAATGGTTCATGACCCCTTTCCCAGTACGGGGAACCTAGTGGGGCAAACTGGCTCTTTTACCCCCTCAGACCTTCCCATTGCGCTCGATTTTGTCAAAGACAAAGCCACGGAATTGGGATTGCCGGTGGTTTGCCTCATCAACCTAGGCTCCATCGGTGGACCTACTGACGGAAGCAGTGCGGTCAGCCGTGCCATGACGGATTTTGTCGGACCGGGGCGAATTTTGGTTTGTGGAGTAGGAGATGATGGGGGAGGGGCCAATCGGGCCGCCGATACCCTTGCGATGGGAGAAACCTCTCGACTTGAGGTCCATAAGGCCATAGCTGGAAACCTTCGCTTTGAGGCTTGGTACGAGGGAGATGATAGATTCGACGTGCAGATCACCAACCCCGACGGCACCGTTTCGGGGCCATATACCTCTCCGATGAGCAATCAAGCTGTGGACTCCAAGGGCAGTTCTAATTGGATTTATTACCATCGAGGATCAGATCAGGATTTTGATCAATCAGATAATGGGCAGAGGCAGATCCTAATCGATATTTTTGGAGATACGGGGGTATATGTAGTAGAGCTTATTGGGAGCAGCATCAATGATGGGAAGTTCTTTGCTTCCCTAAATCCGGCCACATACTCTACCGGTAGTGGATTTTTGACCCAGGTCTTTCCGGGAGCCAGTATCAATGATTATGCCTCTTCTCAACAAGTCATTGTTCCGACTGACTACGTGTACGATACCACCTACGTGGATTTAGACGGGATCTCTCGGCAGCGTGGAAATCAAGGGGCTGTAGGAGACCTTTGGATCGGGAGTAGCGCGGGGCCGACTTTGGATGGACGAATAGGGGTAGACGTGGCGGTTCCAGGAGAGCTTAGCGTAGGGGCATATAGCCCTGAGACTTATTATGCGCAGTTTCGCTTCAACATGGTTCAAGATGGCAATGGACTGTACGGCCTTCAAACTGCAGTCAGCGCCGCGGCACCGGTTTTGACAGGGGTGATCGCGTTGATGCTGGAGATCAATCCACAGCTTACCTATGAGCAAGTTAGAGACTTGTTGCAGCAAAGTGCTCGGGCAGATGCATTTACAGGATCTATCCCTAACCCTAAATGGGGCTATGGGAAGTTGGATGCCATGGCAACCATCCAAGCCACCCAAGCATTAACCCGAATACAGGTATCTCATCAGCTAGCCTTGCGGGCCTATCCCAATCCCAGTAGTGGAGAAGTGCGACTCGATTGGACACAGCAGGGGGGGGCTCCCCTCCAGTTAGAGGTATTAGATGGCAATGGCCGTAAAGTGATCCAGTTGCCTACTTCATTAGGCCAGAACTCTTTGAAACTCGATTTATCCCAATACCCAGCTGGACCCTACCTATTGCATCTATTCGGTCCCCAAACCCACGCCGCGCAAACCGTCATTTTAACTCCGTAGGGGAGGAAGAGAGATGCGGGATGGGAGAGGCGAGACCCCAAACCAGCTTCTATTCCTTACTCATGCCTCAAGGCCTTTACCGGATTGAGCTGGGCGGTCCTGATGATCTGATAGCTCACAGTTCCTAGGGTAATGACGAGTAGACATATCAACGGGGCAACAAATAGAATGGCATCGAATTCAATGCGATAAGCGTAGCCCTCTAGCCAACTTTTCATGAGCCACCATGCAATGGGTAGAGCCACCAAAGCCGCAAAAAGAATCAGCCAAAGGATCTCTTTGGAAAGCAAGCCTGCAATTTGCCCTCCAGAGGCTCCTAATACTTTTCGGATGCCGACTTCACGGGTTCGCTGAATGGCAGAATAAGCGGTCAGCCCAAAGAGGCCTAAGCAAGCCACCAATATGGCCAACAGGGCGAAGGCGGCAAAGGCGGACCCAAATTGCTGATCGTTGCGGTATTGTTCATCAAAATAGGTATCCAAGAAGAAGTATTCGAAGGGCTCAGCACCAAAGACTTGTCGCCAACTTTCCTCGGTTTGAGCTAGGCTTGCTTGCAGATCTTCCCGATCTTGAGCCTTTACCTTGAGGGAAATAAACCCCTGATTATTAGGGATAAGGCGGAAAATGAGCGGATCGGGGCGGACTTTGAGAGATTGCTGATGATAATCCGTCAGCACCCCGATGATGCGAAAAGTATCTCCCCAAAAAAAGATGCGTTCCCCAATGGCTGCCGCTTCGCTCTCAAAGCCCATGTGCTTGATCGCAGATTGGTTGAAGACCACCGTTTCTTCGTCTGTGCCAAAGGTTTCATCAAAGCTTCTGCCTTCCCGCACTTGTAGTTGGTAAGATGGAATGAAGTCATAGTCTACCGCGATGACCCGGTATTGCTTGGCTTGATCGGGACCTTGCCCTACACGCCTGACTCCGCCCGCATTCCAATTGGCTTGACGACCAGGAACGGCACTGGAAGCCGTGGCGTTGACTACCTGCTCGATACGGGTGGCCTCGGTTTTGAAGGTTTTTAGTCGGTCGCTATAGGTACTGTCTACCGCATCAGGACTATGTAAGACCAAGGTCTGCTCAATGTTTACCCCCAATTGTTGATTGCGCATGTAAGTGAGCTGGCGGTAAACGGTGAAGGTCCCTGCAATCAACAAGAGCGATACCGCGAACTGAAAGCCGACCAAAAATTTTCGTAACAAGTTGCCCTGTCTTCCGGAGTGATAGCGCCCTTTTAATACCGATACTGGCTGGAAGGAGGATAAGACAAAGGCCGGGTATAAACCCGAAAGTAGGGCGCCAGTAATGAGAAGTCCCAGACCCATCAACCAAAACAAGGGATCTTCCAAAAGAACCAGGCTCAGCTCACGGTCCGTAAGTTGATTGAAAAGTGGCAACAGCAGGATAGCCAAGACCACTGCCAATATACCCGCCACCAAGTTGGTTAAGAGTGCCTCTATGAGGAATTGCCGGATCAAGGTGCCTCGGTGAGAACCCATGACTTTGCGAATGCCCACCTCTTTGGCCCTTTCGGTAGATTTTGCCGTGGCAAGATTGATGTAATTTACCCAAGCGATTCCCAGAATGAAGATGGCAATCAAGGAGAGGAAATACACGTATTGTCCGTTTCCGTTGGATTGCATCTCATACATCAAATCCGAATCGAGATGAATGCGATCTAGTGGCTGTAGGTAGAACTCCATCCAGGCGTCAAATTCCCGCAATTGTTCACCCGCTTGTTCCTCGACCAAATCAGGAATTTTCGCTTCCAATTCTGCTGCACTTACCTCGGGGTTCAGCATGATGTAGCTGTAAAACCCATCCCATTGCCAAGCCGTAAGCACCTGTTCCCCATACCAATTGACGCAGGTCTGGTAAGAGGCCACCGCGTCCAATTTCATGTGAGACTGTTCTGGGAAATCTTCGAAAACACCCACTACTGTAAAGGCA
>CAZFPQ010000043.1:0-35155 GCA_964521065.1 uncultured Bacteroidia bacterium
CAGGAGAATCTAGAGGAGGAAGACATGTTGGAACCAGAAGCCAAAGAAGAAGATGAAACTGAGTCTCAAGAAGACTTTTCTGCCAGCGACCCTCAAACAGATGCAGGTGAGGATTCTTTAGCCTCTGAGCCACAAGACTTGACCCTGCCCATGTGGATTGGGATGGGGGTATTGGTCGTACTGGTCGCCTTTTTTGCCCTGCGAAGGAAAAAGCCAAGCCCTGAGTCGAGCCGTCACTTGCCGAGCACCGCAAGCAATTCTTCTTTAGACCCATCCCTCGAATTGGCTACAAGTGAGTCCACATCCCCTTCTAGGCCTGCAGAGGAAGCTTCTGAGGAGTTAGAATTAGATATTGACATCACCGAACAGGCCGCTATCCCTGAGGAGGAGATTGACAAACACACCTTGGCAGAACTGGTCGTTCACCCCCAATATCTGCCCATTTCACTAGACGAATGCTGGCTAGATTCATCTGTGCGCAACCTCTACCTCCAGTATGAAAGCATCAAAGGGGTTTTTAAAATGGTAAGGGATCAAAATGATTTTGTCCCTGATGAGCAGATGATCGAAGATGTCCCCGAAATTGGAGGATTCTTACTGGGACATACCTACCCTATTGGCGATGGGAGGTTTGATCTTAGCTTGGAGAAGTTTGTGCCTATTACTGCAGAAAGTCAAAATCGATACACGGTCAAATTTGGCGGCACAGCTTGGAGTCAATTAGATGACAACCTTAAAGCTCTCCCTGGCATTAAACTCGTTGGCTGGTTTCATACCCATCCTGGTCACGGTCTCTTCTTATCAGAGGCGGATTTGCGGGAGCACCAATCCTTGTTTAAGGAACCCTACCAGATCGCCATGGAAATCGATCCTTTAACGCCCTCTTTTGACACGGCTTTTTTTAGCTGGAAACAAAGTGGACAGCTCAACAATATAGAAGATCGGTTACTGAAAGAGTGGTGGCATTTCACCAAGATCGACCAACAAATTCGCCAGCGCATCCTTGGCCAATCCTCTTAGCCCCTAGCAATGAAACAACTCCAGTCATACTTCCTGGCCTTCCTGCTGCTCGTCTTACTACGACCGAACCTCACAGCTCAGCAGCATCGGCTGCAGATCGATACCGTATTGATGAACCCAGCTACCCAAACGGTGGACATCTATCTACACGCATTGCTAGAAGGGGAAGCGTTTTTCAAGTTCGGGGAAGCAGGTAACGACTTGATCGTTACCGAAACCTTGCTACCCGGCGGGAATGCCAAGGCCTTTGAGGACGTGAAATACTGGTCCTTAGTAGACTCAGCTCGCTTTGGCGAGCGGAGGGTGATTCAGATCCTTACTCAGTCGACGGTCAATACCCACAAGGAGCGTCGGGAATACCAAATACGCTGGACCAAAGATGGTCAAATCCTAGCCGAAGATTCCTATATCCAGCCATGGCCGGCCAAAGGAATTGACTTGCGAACGTCTTACAGCTTCTGGGATCTCCTTGCTTTAGGCGCATTTATTGCCGCCCTGGCCCTACTGGTCCTAAGTGAGTTCATTCCCATGTTTCGCAAAGCTCGCTTTAAGCGTAAATATGTGAAGCCATACGGACTGGTAAAATCAGATGGAGAGCAAGACAAGAATCCTATCACAGGCAAACTCATCCAAAGAGAAGACCTGGTGGTTAAGATGTGTGAACGACCTTACTGCAGGGTACCGTTGGAGGTTTGGCAAAAAAGAGCTTATCGCTGCTCCCATTATCCAGAAAACTGCGATGGGAATCCCAAAATTGGCAGCCGACAGTTTTTCAAACAGATCGGAATTTTTCGTCAATTAAATTGGCTGTGGTTTGGGATTACCGGAGGATTGCTGGGCTGGGCCGCCTCTTACTTGTTGGAACAGGCTCCTCAAGAAGGCGATCCGTTTTGGCAGAACGTCATGCTGGGGCTGGGTTTAGGCTTTGGACTTACCTTGATGTTGAGTTGGGAAGCAGAAAGAGATATTTGGGTCGAGCTCTCTCCAGTCTGGATTGCGGTAAGAACCGCATCGGGCGCCCTCGCAGCCGGAATCATATTTGGCTTTGGATACTACTTGGAAAAATGGATTGGTTTCAACTGGGTAGCGGGTCCCCTTACTTGGCTTCTTTTTAGTGCGGCCTTAGGAGCGATTCTCTCCATTAAGTCCAATATTCTTCTTACCCGAGGACTAATCAGTGGACTGATTGCTGGTGGCGTTTCAGCCTTGCTTTATGGAGGATTTCTGATTCTTTTGGATGAAGCTCAGCTAGCTCGCCTATTGGCCTTTACCATTCTGGGAGGAATCCTAGGTTATGGCATCATCCAAGTAGTGACCCAGCTGGAAGAGGTAAAAATGGAAGTCCTATCTCCCGCCTATCGCAGTGGACTGGTGTTTGAGCTTGACAAGCACCTAAAAGCAGGCCAAGAGGTAGTCATTGGGAAGCACATGAAAAATACCGTGCGGGTCAAGTGGGAAGACGAATTTGCCCAACAGCTCCATGCACGCTTAAAAATGAACAACCAATCTGTGGTAATCCAGCCCCTGCCTGAGGCAGAGCTGTGGATCAATGATGAGCCCTTATCTGGCGGAAACAGCCGGGTGCTGAAGGGAGGAGAGCAAATCAAATTCGCTCGAAACAGTCCTACCGTATTACTCTATCATCAGAAAGGTCAGCTAAGTTAACCGATATGTCTACTAAGCTTTTCCAATTCCGTGTTTATCCCTGGTTAAGGTTTTTCACCATCCTGGCTTTAAGTATGCAGAGCTATTCACTTGCTCAGCTAACTATTACAGCGCCCTCTGGTGATTCCTTGCTTGTCTGTTCGGGCAGCAACTTTGATTTCCAGGTGATAGGGAACAATGGAAGTATTCGCTGGGAGTGGAACTTGGGATCGGATTTTCATCCTATATCTGATGATCTCGCTGGCTTAAATGACCAAATGTCGACCCTGGCCCTTTCAAATATCTCTTTGTCATGGGATGAGACTCAGATTAGGGTTCGAGAAGATGATGGCGGTAACATCGTCATCTCGGACACCATATTGCTCTTAGTAGGTGACAGCCCCGATGGCTTTTCTAACATTGCCACGCCTGACGGTCAAGAATTTTGCGCCAGTAATCCCATTAACCTCCGGCTTAATGCTGCGGGCGGAAACAACGGCAAATATGATATTACCCGTTGGTATAAAGGAAATACCTCTGGGAACCCTATCTCAGAAGGAAGCAATCAGATCAGTGTATCTGAAACGGGCACCTTCATCGTTCGCCGCGAGGGATGTGAAGTTGGACCGACCCGTAGCGTAGACATTGAGTCTGCTGAGCCAGATAACCTCACCGGCATTGAACTAGCTGGTCCAACCCAGCCTTGTTTGAACGACGTTATTATCCTTACAGCAAATGGTGGCAGCAATGATGTAGGGGAAACTATTAAGTGGTACGATAACGACAATCCCCTGGGCACTGAAATAGGAGAAGGGGAATCGATTAGCCTCACCTTTACCCAGGCCTTTACTGCCTATGCCCGTCGAGAAGGATGCGGAAATACCCCATTCGTTTCCATTAGCATCAATCCTCCCCCTACCCCAGACATGCCTACCAATATCCAGCGAAGCAAGGAAAATCCCTTGTGCAATGGAGAGTCAGTCACCTTGAGTGTCCAAGACCAACCAGCTGCACCCGATGCTAAGTGGCAATGGTTCGATAACCCAGGCGGAAGCGGAAATCCCTTAGCGGAAACGGAGGATTTTACTACTCCTGCCCTATCGGTAGGGACCACCTCCTTTTATGTAGCGCAGGTCAATCGCTGCCAGGACCGCTCAGGGTTAAATCAAGTTGAGGTTGACGTAATCGCCGGGCCAGCCGCTGCCTTCGTAGGGTTGCCAGATACCGTCTGTGTGGGTTTTCCTCAGCTTTTTCTGGCCGATTCCGTACAGGGCTCCACGCCAGGCTCCTACGCCTGGAGCTTTGGCAACAATGCCAACCCCACCAACGCTCAGGGCTTAGGCCCCCATAGCGTTTCTTATACCCAAACAGGTAACCAAACTGTAAGTCTTTCTTCTGAAGGGCAAGGATGTAGCAGTGAGATTGAAAAAGAAATCACTGTGGTCTCAGCTCCGGTGTTGACGATTGATGGGGAGCCATTGGCCCAAGAATATCAGGTAGCTAGTGGAGTAGAAAGTCAATTTGAGTTGGGAACGGAGCTAGGGTCTGCCATGTATGCTTGGACCTGGACCGTGGATTCAGGTAGGATTGAAGGCAGTCAGAGTGGCAGTGGCAGTGGCGCAATCCTTGATCAAATCTGGACGATAGAGGAAGGAAGTGAACTGGCCGTCATTGAGGTTGAAGTAAGCGTAAGCGGCTTTTGTGACAGCATTTTCCAATTTAGGATTCTCGTTCAGAATTTGATTTTTGTTCCAGACCTCCTGACCCCTAATGGAGATAGTTTCAATGATACTTGGGGCATTACCTTGAGCGACGGGGCTCCGCAGCCCGGGGATTTTTCTATTCAACTATACAATCGGCAAGGGATATGCGTCTGTGGTTGTGGCGAAAGTTTTTCCGTCTCTGACGCTCAAAACTGGTCTGGAGCCGATCTTCCCTCCGGTGCATATTGGTACCTCATTCAGGGGCCAGCCAATTTTAGCCAGCGAGGTTCACTCACCATTCTAAGATAGGAGCCATTTTAAGTCCAATGTCATGACACCTAAATCTACCCTTATCCTACTCAGCATTCTGATAGGCTTTTTCGGCGGAACATGGGCCCAGGAATCAGGACTGGTATGGCCCAATACCTACCGGTTACAAATGGACAATCCCGTACTTAGTGGATTTGATGGCCAAAATCACCTCTATCTGGGCACATATCAAAAATGGTTAGGCACTCCTGATGGCCCATCTACGAGTTTCGTTGGAGCGTCCCTTCCCATCGTAGGTAGACTAATAGGAATGGGAGGCTTTTTGGTTCGGGATCAAATAGGTCTCCTTACTCAAACCCGAGCTTCCGTATACGCATCCGCTCATAGCTCCACAGAGGGCAATCATAGATTCTCAATAGGTACAGGCATAAGCTGGCAAGGGGTCGGAGTGGCTACTGCCAATGTGATAGACCCTCTCAGCTTGGAATCCTTTCGTGGAAGCAGACTCAATTTGGGCTTAGGGCTAAACTACCGAGGGCAACTAGGAAACCCAGGCTCTTGGATCAACCTCCAGGTACAGATCCCTCAGCTTTTCCGCAGCATTGAACTCACTGCTCCCAATAGCGGAACAGATTTTCTTTATACGTATCGGGGACAATTCATCTTGCAAGCCAACATGCGCTATCTGCTCGGCTCAGGCAATGCCCTGGTGCCCTCCTTGCTTATACAGAGTCAAGGACTCAAAGATGGACAGGGGGGCTATCTCATAGATGCCGGACTGGGATTTTCGGTGCGCAATGATGCCTTACAATTCCGACTGGGAGTTCGAAACGCTCCCGCTAGTTTGCTATACGCAGGCATAGGAGTTCAGCTTGGAAATAGGATCAATGTAGCGGCAACATGGGAGCCAGTAGGGCCATTAGGGATGTCCATGGGGGCTGATTTGGACCTGATATTTGGCGACTCTGTTTCTTCGCCTTCACAAGCCACTTGGTACCCCAAAAGTTTTTGGGAACAAAAGCTAAATGATCAAGGTCTAACGGGGTACTTTGAAGTAAATACAGTAGACACCAAAAAGACCATCTTTGTCAACTATCGCTTCGATGACTACGATGATCTTCGCTACAAGTTGGTTGAAGATGAACAACTTAGGTTGGATGATTTCTTCACTCAATTAGAGAGCGCCATCAAGGAAGTAAGGGCCCAGGGAGGGAAGCTGGTCAGTTTGACCATCAACGCGGACATGGAAAAGGAATTTGAGCAAACGGTCGTGGAGCCCTACTCAGGTAGTCAGCCCATCTCCATTAAATGGTATTACCTAGAGGGAGTCCCTGTGGTTTCTTCTAAGTTCAAACCGGGTGATTCCCTCACCCATGCCCAGTTAACTGCCATCAAGCTATATTATTTCAAAGAAGCCCTCGCTAGTGCCATCCCCAGCATTCCCCAGGATGTAATGAGTGACGCAAGGCTACAAATTGAGCGCGACCCTGGAGTCGAGTACAGCCGCCGCATTACGGTTAAGCTAGAGTTTGAGAAATAGGCCCATGATATGGGAGAGATCCCCAACCTAGGATAGATCAGAGGATGGGGCCTTGGCTACTTAAGGCTGATGACAATATCCGAAAAAGCGTCCTCACCCAAGTCGCGCCGGAGCCTCCGTGGGCTTCTTCGGGAGGTTTTCTCGATGAAAACTATCGGATCGGGTTCTGAGATGTCTGTGAGGGGAGCCTTGGTGGCAATGGCCAAATCGAGCGTCTGCTCTAATTGTTGAAGTTGCTGGATAGAAGCTGAAACTTCTCTGCGTAGTTGAGACCAGACCTTATCAGAGAGTTGCATAGCTGAATTATTTCCAGTTAGACATTATTCTAATCATAAATTAGTGGAATCCCCACAGAATTCCAATTGGGAGAGACTGGTGAGCAGGGGAGCTGGAGATATTATGGCCCCAAAATGGTGTCAGATACCCCTAATAATCAACTCATTAGCAAAAAGCAGAGGCATAGACTCACCAGTGATATACCGCAATCAAGGAATCCCGATACTTCTCAAATTGGGTAAACCCCACTCCTTTCATGGGTTCAGGGCGGGGTAAATAAGGAAATAGCTTGACATAATCCGCTTGAAAATCCCCAACGTAGAAACGAAGGCAGACGTGAGGTCCCGTGGCAGAACCACTATCTCCTACCTTTCCAATTTCCTGCCCTTGTTTCACCTTTTCTCCTACCTCGAGGCCTGGGGTAAAAGAATCTAGGTGTAGGTAAGTACTTCGATAGACAGAGTCATGTCTCAAACGAACAAAACGCCCATTGGCTTCTGTCTCCCCTACATACAGAACCTCCCCATCGGCAATGGCCAATAAAGGAGAACCTTTGGGAGCGGCAAAGTCCGTTCCTCTATGCGGCTTAACCTTTTTCAACACTGGATTGAGTCGGGTTAAGTTATATCTCGAAGATATTCGACCGTAGGTAACGGGAGAACTCAAAAAACGGGCTTCCAGTGGCCTACCCTCCCACCCAAAGAATCGTTCCCGGTCAGCACGGTCATACAAAAAAGCATACAAGGTGGTATCCAGAGAGATGGTCTGGACCTTCAAGGCTACAATTTCCTTTAGGTCATCTAGTTGCTTATCGCCCAGAATCGGTGTGCGCCAGATGATGCTCAGGCTGTCCTTGGCCTTAAGATAACGAAGGCCTATCGTCCAGGAGAGGATTTGCTCTAGATCCCTGATGGCATACCAGTCAAGGGGAAGTATTTGCTCCTCAGAAGTAATGAGGGCCAAAAAATCGTCAGACAGTTCTAGGTGCTGTTCCTCAAATAGAAAGCGTTGAATTTGGCTCTCCTCCGGGAAAGAGGGGTCAGGATCTTCCAGAGTAGATGTATCTGATCCTGTAAACCTCCAAATAAGCAAACCAATCACAGCAAGTAATCCAAAGCTGATTAACCCATAGCGATAGGCAAGGTACCCATTCTTCTTTCCTGGCTCAGCTGGCTTGTCCAGAGCTAAATCAAGTTCTTCCCGCTCGGAGTTATTTGAAGCTTTCCTCTCTTCAATTTCAATGTCGGTTTTTCGTTTCATGTACAGAGAATGGACAAGCCGAGCCTTTCAAGGCCAGGAAATATTTCTTAGTTTACAAGTACTGACATTCTGTAGTTTTTTCAAACAAGCTCTTTTACAGAGCTTTAAAGTCATCTGAGTCAAAGCAATGGGATGGGTAGGAGGTTTGGCTTGCTGGAGTCTTTTTCAACAAATTCCCAAGCATCTCCTTGCCTGATCTTGTCAAAGCAAGTTGTTTGATCTACCAGCTCACCCATGTTCGGTCTTTCTATTTCCCGATTTAGCGCCATCAATTCCCTTCTTGCCGATCATGTAATATACCAAGCTTCGTCCGTCCGTATATTACAAGAGTGGATATCGAGAAATTAGAAAAGGGCTAGGGCCTATCTGCATCAAGTTGAATTTCACCGAAACTGAATATGAAAACCCCTGAACAACCTCCAATCGTATCAGGCAAAATCAGGCCTGATTCTGCAAAGGAAACCATGGCCTCCACTTTTAGCAATGGATATGCCCTGAAGGTAAACCACGAGGAAGAAAAGGTAGAGATCCTTTCCACTCAAGGCCAGGTTGTGATTACCATCGAGATGACAGAAAAGGGCCCCCAGATCCAACTGGAAGGGGCCAAGTTGGCGGTTCGCGCCAGTGAGGAGCTCAGCCTAAAGAGTAAACATCTGCATATTGAGGCGGAAGAAAGCCTTACTCTGCGTTCCCAAGGAAACCTCATTCAAGAAGTAGGAAAAGACTTGATTAGCCAGGCAGAGGCTCAATACCTCAAAGCAAGCTTGGGTGATGTGCAGATCAGGGCCAATGATGATGTACGATTGGATGGAGAGCGCATCAAACTGAACTGCGACGAATAGCCCCCTCACCCATGGATTGGATCAACCATACTCCTTACCCCGCCAAATTATTTAGAACTGGCATAGATGCGGATCGCTTCGCAGCGGCGGCTATTGCCAGAATTACTTATGAGGTGGATGCAGCTGGTTTGGCTACCCCTTCTGCTGAGCAGACCTGGGAGGTATCCTTTAAATCTCTTGATACCTCCTTTGGTCCTAGGTATAGCGATGAATTATTTCGCAAGGGGGGAATCGATCTATTGGTATATGGAAAAGCCATCTCCCGGGCTCCCGTTCAGGAAATGGAAGTAGAAGTAGAGATACCCGGAAAACTATCGCGGTGCCTGAAAGTGTTTGGAAACAGAAAATGGGAATCAAGTGCTGCGGGCCTTCGTCCTAGTCAGGCTGAAGAGTTCACCGAAATGCCCCTGACTCTTCATGAAGCTTTCGGAGGAAAAGCAGAATGGGATGGAATAGAAATTCCCCACTTCCACAACCCCTTAGGTAAAGGGTACTACATAGAAGAAGCTCAAGCTTTTGAACAGCCCCTTCCCAATGTGGAAGATCCTCATAAGCTCATCCACTTTTGGGATGATCGCCCTGACCCAGTGGGCTTTGTCCAGTGTCCAAACTCAGAGCTAAGGGCCAGGAACAACCTTGAACTTGACGCCAAAGGCAACATCGCCAAGATCCGTCCGAAATTCTTCAATCAGGCTTTTCCTGATATGATTGTGGAGCAGCTAGAGCCTGGAGAACTGATACATGTCAAAGGCATGAATTCCAAGGGCATTTTCCGCTTTCGAATCCCAGAATGCCCCCTCTATATGCAGTTGGCTTTAGGCCCTAGGGTGCAAGAGCGCAAGCTTGTGATTGACGAGGTGGCACTGTTCCCAGATCAAAGTCAGGCCTTTGTCACATACCGATTTCCTTTTCGATATGTGTTCCAGCCCAGAGAAATCAGGACTTGCGAACTCTTTTCCCACGAATCTATCCAGTTTGTATAAGAATTTATCACAAATCATATCCTCCTCGAAACCGACTCCAACAGCTACCTGCTTCAACTAACCCCTTAACACTTCGTCATGTGGTTTGGCTCCATACATAAAATTGTGGACATCATGTTGGGAACAGATATTCACGACCTGATCCCCCCTGTAGTCCCTCCACCACCCCCCACTCCTGCGCCTTCGGTAGAAGTGTTCAGCTTACTGGGCTTGGGAGTACCCGGCTTAATCAAAATGGAGCCCACGGTATTGACCCACAGCTTTCCCGTGATTCAACATGGTTCAGATATCGGCCCAATGATTCCCCATGTATCGATCCCTCCGGCCAATATCCTCACCCCGATTCACATGTTGGCCAGCGGCTCTAAATCTGAGTTTGGAGCCTTCACGGTCATGGCCAAGAATAAGCCTTTAGCGGTGGCTTTTCCACTGATTATCATTGGCAAGCTCAACCTCAACTGCCAAGGACCTACTACCCCTCCCCTTCCCTTGCCCACCGCTAATGTGATGTCACCCGGGTTAAATTTTGCCGGAATAAAGCTCGGTGACATCATCGCCAGCTATGCGGGGATGTTCCTCGACATGGCCATTGGTTTTGTCATTGGAAAAATTGCAGGATTGGGAGGTAGCGCCATCAGTGCCCTCGCCAGCAAGGCATTGGCCAAATGTACCAGTCAGGCCATTGTGGTGCAGTTTCTCAAAAGCAAGCCCTTTATGGAATTGATTGGCGGGGTCGCTACCACCTTGTTTGGGACAGGTTCCCCTACGGGCTGGGCTGCTCCCTGGAACGCATACGGGGCGTCAGGAGCTGGTGACGCGGCAGGAAGTATTCCCGAGAGCATCGCTGGCTCCATCAATGAGGCAAGTACCCCGATAGATTCGACGGTCGACTCCTTCATCGATGACTCAGCCCAGGGCATCATGGACTATTTCAACGACCCTGGCATCGAGCAGTTTTAACTTCTCCTAAGCAAAGCTAACATGGCGGAAGAAGAAGACATCATCATCGAGGAAAAGCCTCGTTCAAAGGCCAAAGCCCCTTCACCTAAGTCACCCAACCATGACTTTCAGGCGAGGCAGATATCAGGCAAAAGCCCTTCAGGTCAGTACATCCTGGCGGTGGTTGCTAAGCGCACCTATCAAATCCAGAAGGACGGGCGCTGTGTCCAAGCAGCGGAGACCAAGCCCTTGGTGGAAGAACTCCATTATTATCCGGATCTATCAGATGTCCTTCAACAGGACATTGACCTTTATGCCTACAAACCCTTTACCGATGTGGTCATCCAAGGCCATGCCTATGCGCCACGTTCAGTTTCACAGTTCGACGTAGACATTCAAGTTGGCAAATGGAAAACCAGCATGTTGGTGCTGGGCGACAGACAATTGTCCATGTCTCGCTCTGGGATGCTTAAGTTTTCGGAGCCGGCCCAGGTTGAGAAGGTCCCTCTCCGTTATGATTTTGCTTACGGAGGTATCGATCAGGTGGCAGAACGGCAGTTCCAGTTACCTCCTGAAGAGTACGTGAAGCATTTACCTCCAGAAATCAACCTCATGGATGGCAGCCCCTATCGTTATCCACGTAACCCAGCTGGAAAGGGATACTTGATCGAAGCTACGGAAGAAAGTGTAGCCATGACTCAGCTACCTAACTTGGAAGATCCGGACCATAGGTTGCTGCCAGATCGCCTGGCCCTGGGCAATACAGAAAGGTGGCTGGAAATGCCTTTACCCAGGGCTACCGATTGGGTCAATCCTGCCTGGTTTCCTCGGGTAGCCTATTTTGGCTTTTTCCAGCTTCCCTCACATATCCCCAATCGAGTCCACGAAATCGAGAAGGATTGGGCGGACCAAATTCTGTTACGCACAGGGAGCTACGCAGAGCGATTTAGTTTCCGCTGCACCAATGGAGCCTCTTTGGGACTACAGCTGCCTTACCTTGTAGGACATGAACGAATCTCTATGACCCACCTCTTTCCAGGCTTACCGAGATTTGAATTCAAGCTTCCGGGGCAGCCACCGGAGTTGTGGGTAGATGGGCGCAAAGGCCACATGAAGGAGGCCATCCCCACCCTCCAAAGTGTGGTGATCCGCCCAGATGAGTTCGAAGTAGATCTCATCTGGTGCGGTAGCGCGGTTGCCATTCGGCCTTACTTTGAAGCAGAATTGTCCAAAATGCCTTTTGAAGTCAAATGGGACTAAGGAACAGTCAAAAAACCATTATGCCCTTTTGCTTGATCTTCCATACCATCTCAGCGTCAGAAAAAAGCTCAATTCGCCCGCCAAACTCGATTTTTCTTCCTTGATCTGGCATGAAATATCGGCGCAATAGTTACAGGTTATTTTTTCCAGTTCTTACATACCCCTTTCATCCATCATTTTTGCCATGGAAAAATCATACACCAACCTAATCATTTTCATAAGTCTGGCCTTGTTCGCCGTAGGGGGATTTCTGCTTTGGAATGCCTGGAGTTTTCGCTCCAGCTCTCAATTGGCACAGGGTAAAATCGTAGGCTTTGAATCTAGGATGAACAACTCCAGAGTGGCCAGCAAAGTCAAACCAGAGTATGCCCCCAAGGTTCAGTTTTCTACGCCTGAGGGAAAAGAGGTCCATTTCACCTCTAAAAAATACTTCGAGGAGGGCGTACATCAACTTGACCAAATAGTTCCTATTCGATTCTTGCCAGCATCACCCGACCAAGCCCAACTAGACCTAGAAAAAGGGGCTTATACCCAGGGAATGTGGGCAATTGGAATTGCAATCCTTGCCTTACTTCTGGCACTTTTTGGACCTAAGAAATAGGCCATTCCGTGAGCATATCGACTTAGCATTCTCCGAATACCATCATAAGCAGAAATCAAATGGCAAAATCACTAGAGGAATTGGGTTTTCTGGCCAGACAAAAAGGAAGGAGTGGGGGGCAATACCATCGAGGCCAAAGAATCAATGTACGTCAAGTAGTAGATCTGCTTCAAGCTGGTGCACAGCGCCAACGGCATACTGCTATACGACAAGCCTCCCGGGCACTGCTAGTACTCATGTCACAGACATCTTGGGTAGTCAGTGCTGGACCTCATCAAGGTGGAAGTGGTGGACGTGGCCAAGGCCCAGATTCTACGAATCATATTACCATTCGGATCAGACACTCTTATCACCTGAGGCTTGATCAAAGAGGACACTTATTCCAAATTACGGGCCCCAACATGCCTAGTCACAAACCCTGGGTTGCTCCAGGTAGTGCACCAAGTGAAACCTAAGTCATGATTATCCTAAGAAGAGGAGACCGGCTCCCTATGGTAGCCGTAGTCCAAATGTTGCTAAACCAACGAGATGGCGAGCCATTTTTGGACGTTGACGGCTGGTATGGGAGAAATACCCGTCGGGCAGTCATAAACTTTCAGCAAAGTCATGGCCTGCCTCCTAGGGGGGTAATCAATGCCGCTACCTGGGCTAGGCTGAAGCAGTCACATCAGCGCATCCTGGATTCTGTAGATGCAACCGATCCCGGCATTCTGGACCATGAAGATATCCGCCTAGTGGGCGGAACCCCCATCGTGAACTATGGCATGTCGGGAGGTTCTCCTGTAGTGGTCGATAGAGTGGTAGCTCAAGCCACCAACAACTCCCTGGTATTGCTGAGGTTTCACGGTCATGGTTCGCCCGGGCATATGATTGTTTCCTCTGGAGTACTGGATACAGGATCTGCCCTGGCCCAGGAATATGGGCCCAAGTTTTTCAGCTATCTCAGGCGCCTTGGCCCACTCTTCCTAGACTACGGCAGCATCGAGCTAAATGGGTGCAGAGTGGGTCAGGGTCGAGCTGGACGACTTTTGTTGCAAGGCATGGCCAATGCGATTGGGGTACCGGTGACCGCAGGCATCCAATCTCAATACGGGGGAGGGAGCAGCACTTTTCGGTTTGAGGGACCGACTCGTACCATCTGCCCTTATGGGCAATCACTTCGGTCCTGGGCAGCCAGCAAATGCGGAATCAGTCAATAAATGAGTCAAGCATCTCGTTGGACTTTTCCTCAACTTTTTTAATATTACAAATAGATACCCTGTCAAAAATTTCACCCACTACCCCCGAATCCCTTCCCTTTTAATAGCCTGATAGTCTGAGTTTTCTTCTTCATAAAGGATGATTCAGGCCCTATTTTTCCCGAATCGAGTATTGGGCAGACAGGTTCGATGATAAACCCTGAGGTCTTGCATGTAATTCCTTGGTGGATATACGTTCAATATAAGGAAGCAGCTAGGAGCCTGTTTTCACATTGTGAAAAGGTCTAAAAGTTTTTCGAGCCGAATCATCTCTGAACTATGTTACCGCCCCTACCATATTCTTCTGAACTGGTTTTTGCTACACAGACGGCACAATCCATTGCCAAATCCTACCGGCACCATGTCTATTCAGCAGGGCATTTACTTAAGGCCTTACTTCATCCTGACGTAGGCTTGGTTGAGCAATTAGAAGCCTGGGGAGTAGACGTACCTTACCTCAAAGATTGGGCAGAGATCCGGGTAGAGACCTTTCCGAAAGCCATGCCTGCGAGTGAACTGCCGGAGGCCGATGAAGCGGTCAAAAAGCTGGTTGACGTAGCCGACGTCATACGTCTAAAATTAGCTCAAGACCAAATTACGCCTCTCGCCGCTCTGGCCGCCATGACCCGACCTGGAGTTGCTTTTGCCGAAGATCAGCTGCGTAGCTTTCCCGTCACCGAAAACGAATTGCTCTCCTTTCAGCTCAGCGCCCATCCCCCTGAGCAAGAAGCAGGACTAGAGGAAATGGTGCGCGGCACGGGAATCGGAAATGGTAAAGCAGGAGCAAAAAGTAAAGCCCTCTTTCAATATGCCATTGACAAAACGGCCCTCGCCGCCGAAGGAAAAATAGATCCTATCATTGGGAGAGAGGGTGAGATCAGGATGATGGCAGAAATCCTCAGTCGAAGGACCAAGCCCAATGTAATCGTCGTGGGTGAGCCGGGCGTAGGGAAAACCGCTTTGGTAGAAGGATTTGCGCTGCGCATTGTCAACGATCAAGTAACCGGCCAGCTCAAAAACGCCAAGGTATTTGAACTAGATGTGGGAGCCCTGGTAGCGGGTGCCTCCTACAAAGGCGAAGTCGAAGATCGACTAAAAAAGATCATCAAGGAGGTCAAATTGATGGATCAGGTGATCCTCTTCATCGACGAAATCCACACCCTGCTTGATCCACGTGGATCGGTAGGCAATGGAGCCGCCAATCTGCTTAAGCCTGAACTGGCACGTGGGGAGATCACCGTGATTGGGGCTACCACCAATGAGGAGTATCGAAAATACATCGAAAAGGATGATGCTTTTAGCCGTCGCTTCGAGAAGCTCACGGTAGAAGAGCCTAACGCTGAGACAGCGGTGCGAATGTTGCAAGCCATTTTGCCCAAATATCAGGAGCATCACCAACTGGAAATGCAGCCGCAAGCCTTGGCCCAATGCGTCACCCTCGCGCGACGCTATCTTCGCGAACGGAGTTTGCCAGATGCTGCGGTAGACCTGATGGACCGGACCATGGCCGCCATCCGACTCATGGGAGAAGGGTCCAAAGAGGTGATCGAGGCCTTGCGAACTGAGTTGAACTCCCTAGGTAAAAGTGAGTTCAGTGAAGACAGCAGTCAGTTCTTTAAAGAGTTGCAATGGTTCCGGAGCCAGATGAATCAACGACTCAGCCCTATCCTAACCACTCAATTGGAAGAGGATGAAGATACTCCAGCGGAAACTCCAGAAGCCCTATTTGATCTGCTGAATACGCGCCTAGATCAAGTTTCTGAATTAGCTGAGCAACAAATCAAGCAAGTAGAACCCAGTCATATTGCCTCCATTGTTTCCCATGCCTCAGGTATCCCACTCGGCAAGATCCAAAGCAAGGAGCGAGAACGCCTCTTGGGCATGGAAGACGCGCTCCAACAGCGAGTCATTGGGCAAGATCACGGCATCAAGATCGTATCTGAAGCAGTTCAAATTGCTCGCTCCGGCCTCAAAGAACCAGGCAAACCGGTAGGGTCCTTCTTCTTTTTGGGACCCACGGGAACCGGCAAAACAGAATTAGCCAAGACCCTGGCCGCCTTTCTTTTCAACGATGAAAGCGCTTTGATCCGCTTTGACATGTCTGAATTTAAAGGAGAGACCGCGGTCAATGGGCTGATTGGTTCCAATGCAGGCTATGTAGGCTATGAAGAAGGAGGCCCACTGGTCAACAAGATTCGCAAGCAGCCTTACAGTGTCGTTTTATTTGATGAAATTGAAAAAGCAGGGAAAGAGGTCTTTGACATCTTTCTGCAAATCCTAGACGAAGGCAACGTAACCGACCGCATGGGAAAGGAGGGAGATTTTTCCAATGCCATCATCCTTTTCACCTCCAATATCGGTAGCCAACACATCGTTGATTCATTTGAACAGGGAGAGATTCCTGAGGAGGCTAAACTCAAGGAGGTCATGTCAGGATATTTCCGACCAGAGTTTCTGGGTCGAGTGAGTAACATCATCCCCTTTGCGCCCATCAGTGAGGCCATAGTGCTTCGGATTTTCGACATCCACCTGCGCAAGCTCAAGAAGCTCTTGACGGCACAAGGCATTTCTTTGACACTCACCGAAGAAGCAAGAAGCAAGGTGGCCATGGCTGGGTTCAATCCGACCTTTGGCGCCAGGCCTCTCATTGGAGAAATCCGGCAGCAACTGACCCGCCCCATCTCAAAGATGATTATAAAAGGAGAGGTAAAGGCTGGAGATACCCTACAGGTTGGATTGTCTGAAGAAGGTTTGACATGGCAAGCTACCCAGCCTGCTTTAAGCCCTTAAAACCTTCACAGCGATGAATTATCATGGATGAGTCAGCCTATTTCCCGACTTAACTCCTTTATCAACACTTTTGATTTTTTGACTCCTAACTTACCCTAAATCACATACGCTGCATATGGCAAAGTTTCAAGACCACCGAGATATCAATTGGCCAGGAGCCTGGCTAATTCAAGAAAAGCGCATCCCAGGCGTGCCAGACATTCCCTACAACCGCACCCTGATGATCAAGCAGCTCACGGATGAGCCTCCTACTGAGCCAGAGTTTGTGGAAGACTGCCAAACCATGAACGATGTATTCAACAAGTTCAAACCCAACAAGGAAGTTCAGTTTGAGGATGCCCAAGGAATACCCATTTCGGAGGACTTGACCTTTGGATCCTTGATGGATTTTGGCAAAGACGGCATCATCAAGCAAAGTGAATTGCTTCAGGAGATCCAGGGTAAGCAGGAAATGTATGCGGGATTTATCAAGCGACTACGCTCAATCAAAATTCTGCATAAGCTATTGGCAGATGCTGAAGCCAAAACGGCCTACCTGGAGGCCCTCCAATCCTTCATCAGTGAGTTGGATGAGATCGACCCAGAATAATTGTCTACCCACCTCACTTTTCATTGACCTAAACTCCTAAGGATAAAAATCATGGCTGAACAATCGCTTAGTCCAGAAGAACGATATAAAGAACCCCTCGAGAAGCTGGTATCTTTTGGCCGCTTCAATATCTTAGACGCGACCGTAGATGGTTTGCGCAACCTCAACCCAGGTAAAAGGGCTCTTCGTGACATCTTCCTCAACGAATCCGATAACAAGGACAAGCGCCTTGAACTCAAACAGCGCCTAAAGCAATGGCATGAACTGCTTTCTAATTCGGATGATGTCGAAGCGATGATCAATACCGCTCAGCAAGAAGTAGAGTCTGCTCAAGAGCTATTGAACAAAAACGTCAAAACTGGGCTAGATGCCACCCGAGACTTGGAAGAGTCCTATCGCACCGTTGCCCTGTTTTTCAAGAATGCCAAACAGGACAAGATCAAGAACCTGACCCTCATGAATGCCAGCATGGAGCAGCTCTCCAACATGGACATGGATCAGTTTCGCAACGCAGTCGGAGAGAAACTCAAGTGGGCTTATGGCACCGTAGGCAAATCTGACAACTACTCCCTGTTGGTAGTGCCTGGTTTCCTGGGGTCCAATAAAGTCCTACGCGAATGGTCGCAAATGGCCGAAGAAAACAAAGTAATGCTGGTTACCGATTTCCGGGATTTAGGCGATCACGAAAGTGTCATTGACCTGTTCGATGAGTCTGAATACCCTGATGTGGAAAAGACCAATGTCATCATGACTTGTAACTGGCTCATTGGGCGGGAAGCCAATACAGAAGTAGGGGAAGAAGAACCCATTTCGGTGCCTCCCTCCGCTGCTTTAGCCGGCAAAATATACAACCCTGATATCCCCATTTCTCAGCCCATCGCAGGCCGTCAATATGGCACCCTAGAAAATGCTGATGGAGTACGCTTCAAACTTCTCCAAGAACACATCGGTCAACTAGACCAGCGAGGCCTTGTCCCCATGGTTAAGGAATTTGGCGGTGTCATGCCTTACTCGGCCCGGACCCTATATAATGGCGACGACGTAGGGCTAAAGACTTACAGTGTGGTCATGGTTTTTGACTGGGTAGGCAAGGTGATTTCTGATTTCTTGAATCGGGCCGCTTTCCAAAATGCCAGCAGCAAAATGCTCAATGACTACCGCACCCAGATCGTAAAATTCCTCAATAGCATCAAAGGCAACGGCAAGTTGATCAAGAACTTTGCGATCAAGAAGTTTGAGCCAGATACAGAGAATGGCCAACCCGACCGCATTTTGGTTCACGTGGTGCTGGACCCATATTTCCCAGCCAAGTCCTTTGCCATCAAGATGGACGGCACCGCCGGGGAAGGCATCGACAATTACGTTTGGAATACAAAAGTAGAAGAGATAGGCTAAGACCATTCCTGACCTTAGCCCACCATTTTTCACATTTAACCCTTAAAATTAGCAAAAATGTCATTCAAAGCCACTTTGGACGTAGACGGCAATCAGTACCGCGTCCTCGAATGCAGCTACGACCTAGAGCGCGACACCGACCAATTTGGTAAGCCAGCCTCAGACGTACGTGGCGGCAAAATCCACCTGACCATTGAGTCTTCTAGTGATACCGCCTTCTTTGAGTGGATGGTATCTTCCTACACCCGCAAAGCAGGCAAGGTAGTCTTCAACAAGACCGAAGAAGACGCAGAATTGAAGGTTCTTGAATTCGAAGATGCTTACATGGTAGGCTACAGCGAATCATTTGGCTCACAGGGCAATACCGGCATGGTAGAGCACCTCAGCATTTCCGCCAAGAAGATCATCATGGGCGGTGCCGAGCATGAGAATAGCTGGCCTAGCTAAGTAAGGCTCAAAAATGGAACGTCCCGGCTTAGCCGGGAAAATCTCTGCGTAAAAGGAGGAAGTTATTTTCCTCGCGTTACCACGAGGCTTTGAATACAAACCCTCAAAACACCTGATTCCCCGCCGCGGAAAGCACCCAAAGCGGGGAATTCTTTCTTTTTTCTTCCACCCTTGTGATTAGGCTTACCGCTTACCCATTAGGACTTATTGCTTTTTGGCTTCCTTTTGACCATCCCCTTTTCGAAAGTTTAGGAACGCGGACAAAATAACTTTACACTCTTGGTTGATCTTTTGCACGAATCCTACTTCAGAAAAAGCCTCGCATAGCTCGCTATGCTCAGTTTTTCTTCCTTGTCTTCGCACAGAATCTCTGCCCAAAAATACAAATCTATTTCGCCCGCGTTCCTTAGTTCTTACCCAAGCACTGGACCAAGTGAAAAGGTGTGGCCCCGTCAAATTATCCAATACGATTCGTGGGCGTTCCCTCCTAAGGTCTCGCCTCACAATATCTCAACTTCTACATAAGCCCTAGACCATGTCTAAAAAAGCCATTGCTCAAATCGAAATTGAAGGTCTTTCGGATCAGCTTTCACCCTATCTGGAAGTACACATCACCCAGCAGCTTTTCGGGCACCACGAATTTGAAGTTTATCTTCCTTTGGCCGTGGTAGAAGGAGCAGGCAAAAACGTCTTAAATCAATCCCGGGATCTTATTGGTAAGCAGGTAAAGATCAGCTTGGAGACGACAGGTTTATCCGAAAACCAAAGCCACTTATTCATCGGATTGATCACCCACGTCGGCTTTGCACGCAGCCACGGCGGCAGTAGCCAATTAATTGTAAGGGGTAAAAGCCCTACCATCCTGTTGGAAGATGGAGCCAATTGCCGCGGTTTTTCAGAGATGGGGCTGGATGACATTGCCCAGGAAATCATGGGGAGCTATCCGGCCAACCTACTCTCCTTCCAAGCCAATACCGAAAACCCCTCTACCTATCCCTTTGTAGTACAATACCAGGAGACCAACTACCAATTTCTGGCCCGACTCGCCGATCGACATGGAACCTGGTTTTTCTACAATGGGGAGGAAATACGATTTGGAACCTTAGAAAATGAGGACCCCATTAAAATGTTGCTAGGCTCAGATCTCCATTCATTTGACCTGGGTCTAGACATGTTGCCCGTCAATGGCAATTACCATAGCTATCATTACCTTAGCAACGAAACCTTCCGGGGAGAAGGTACCCAAGCCTCGGTATCCACCTTGGATAACCATTATGGCGAGCCTGTTTTCACAGAATCAGAAAATTTGTTTGCTGATTCCTCACTAGGTCAATCCTTTGCCGACTTTTCCTCCCAATCTGAGCTGGACGACTTTGTCTTGCAAAAGCGAAGTCAACAGGCCAGTAAGATGGTCATTCTCCATGGCAAGAGTGAAAACGTACAAGTAAAGTTAGGTGCTGTCATCGAAATAGCCGGGAGGAAATCAGACAACAAAGAGGATGGATTAGAGAACTATGGACAATTTAGGGTCATCCAAGTTCGACATCACCTCAATGGCAATGGAAACTATCAGAACATCTTTGAGGCCATCCCCTTAGAAGCTACTTTTCCACCTAGCAATCCATTTGTCAGCAGGCCTCAAGTACAAGCCCAATACGCCAAGGTCATCGATAATTTTGATCCAGACCAATTAGGTAGAGTAAGGGTACAGTTCTACTGGCAGACGGGCAGCGACATCACTCCTTGGATTCGCATGGTTCAACCCGCAGCTGGTCCAGATCGAGGCTTTTTCATGATTCCTGAAGTGGATGATGAGGTCTGGGTAGAGTTTGCCTATGATGACCCAGATAGGCCCATCGTGACGGGGGCCCTGTTCCATGGCAATGCGCTACCAAATGGTGCCTGGAACCATGCCGAAAACGACATCAAATCAATCAGAACCAAAAGCGGCAATGAAATCCAAATCGTAGATACCGCTGGTCAGGAAGAAATCCGAATCAGTACAGGAGACGGAAAAAACTCTTTGAGCCTGACCATGGGAGGCGGTGGAACCATCACGTTTAGCAGCGGAACCGAGATGACCATTTCGAGTACCACCGTCAATATCCAAGCCTCCGACACCCTGAACCTAGAGGCCAATGACATCAACATCACAGCAGGCAATCAATTGGCGGTTTCATCAGGTGCTGACACAAGCATTTCAGCCGGTGCCAATATTGAGGTAGGATCTGGCGCCAATACGAGTCTAGAGGCAGGCGGAAGTTTGGAGGGATCGGCTACTGGCGGTAGCCTAAGCATGACAGCAGCCACTGACCTTGCCCTTGAAGCAGGGGTCAACCTATCTGGCGATGCTGGCGTCAATGTCGATCTGACAGCTGGTGCTAACGGCTCTCTTACCGCCAATGCCATGGCCAATTTAGAGGGAAGTGCATCGGCCAATGTAAAAGGGGCCATGGTCAATGTCGAAGGAAGTGGCATGACCAGCATTACCGGCGGCGTGGTCAAAATGAATTGAAACGGAACATCTAACAACTCCTCACAGCGTGTCAAGCTTCTATTCCTTACCCTTTTCATTCAAAGCACTGCTAGAGCAGCGCAAGGAAGATCTATACGTTTCGCTAGAAGAATCTGTAAGGCAACACATTGAGCTGATCATTACCACCCGCCTGGGTGAGTTCCGATTTGACCCTAGCTACGGCTGCCAAATTTGGGACAAGGATTTTGTGGTCATTTCCAACCAAAAAGGGCTTGAAATAGATGACATCAAACGATCCTTGGAAGAAGCCATCATTACCCATGAGAAGCGGATCGAAGCACTTTACAACTTCAATGTAAAGGTAGTTTCAGCCGAAAGTGAAGGCGTGAAACGAATTCATCAACGACTTGAGATCAACCTATCCAGCAAGCTAAAAGGAACCAACCAAGATTTTTATTATTCCGAAGTATTGTATTTTAGTCCAGTATCTCTGGTTTAGCGAAGTCAATACCAGAGGAGGCCAAGCCAATGTTTTTTTGCCCCTGACCCTTCATAAGTCCAAGAGATACGTTTTCATTTCTGATTTGCCCATCTGTCTATGTCCAGTTCCTATCATTCCGAAGATATTCAGCAAATCCAAGCCCGCCTCTTTGAAGAGGCTGCGAAGATTTATGAACGTCGGACTGGCCAACGGCGCAATCGCCTAGGTGGGTTTGACCCCTTGGTTTACATGCTGCTAGGAGCTGCCGCCAGTGAGTTTGAAAAGATCTCCTTGGACCTACATTCTTCTTGGTCTAGAATGCTGGAACAAGTGGCTCACTTACTTACGCCGGAAGTCGACACAGGCCCCCAGCCTAGCCATGGGATTGGCCACGCCGAATCCATTGAGTCTGTCGCCTTGACACAAGTCCAAGACCAATTGGTGGCCGCAGGTCACCAGGACCAGGACATTTTCTTGAGTCCAAGTGGACGTTTTCAACTGGTAAATGGGGGAGTTCGACTGATGTGTGTGGGGGATACCCTCTATGAGGTGGGCAATGACCAATTCAAACAAGCTTTGTTTCGTAGCGGAGGCAGGAGCAATCATTTTGAGGTATGGCTAGGCCTGGAATTGCCAAAGGAAACCAAGGACTTACAAAACCTTCATTTCTTTTGGGAATGGGACCATCAGCGGCTTCCGGTGAGTCCTGGAGAATTTCTTCTTACCAGTCAATGGTATCACGAAGATCAGGAATTAGACAAGGAGCTGGGCCTCAAGGAGGTTCAGACGAATGACGCTAGGCTGACTTACCCAATTGCAGATGAATTCCAGGCCGCTCGGCTCATCGAGAAATCAGTCAATCAATACTACCACGATCGATTTTTACGACTCCAGCTTCCTAGCGGAGATAAACAGGTGCAAGCCCGGCCTTATCCACAGAGTTTTTCGACCCGGTTTAATTCCAAAGATCTAGAGAGTCTTTCCCAGGAACTGGTGTGGATCAAGGTTCACTTTTCGGAGGTTTGTTTTCGTGGGCAAGAAGCAGTTATGCCAGCGGCCCAGTTGGCCAGAGAAGTATTGTCTAGGTCCCTTTGCTTGATCAATTGTTTCCCCTTGATCAATCGCCGTTTATTGGAGAAAATCTTTAACCTCAATCCAGCGGTCAACCTATTTGAATTGGAGTGCGCCAAGCATTTTCATGGCATTGAGCAAGTGATTAGCTCACGCTTAGAGCGTGAATACGTGCAACTCCCCTTCATGCGTATCATGGAAGAGTATCCCTCCGAGAATCGGAGTTACGCCCTGCGCAGGGGGGGCGTCAATCGATTTGATAGCCGAGATGCTCGCGGAATGCTCAAAAACTTTATCCGGTACTTCCGGGAAGAAAACTATCTCTTCTCTGCCTTGGGGCGAGGCGTAGTCTCTAGCAATCTAACTAGCATTGAAAAGGCCCTGAACGACCTTGAAACCCGGCTGAATCGGAAGTCCCCTCAATCTGACCAAGAAGGTAACAACACAGAACCCATACACATTGCTTTTCCTGCTGGAGAATCGGAAAGTGTCATTGTGAGTTATTGGGAAAGTGCTGGCTTTGCCGCCAATTATATCCCAGCGGGTACTCCGTTGGACATCTACGGGGATTCACCTTGGAAGACGGGAAGTACCCGCCTAATCCTTGAGACTTTGGGAGGTAGAGATCCTGAAGCAGATCTACACCGACTCCAGACTTACAAATCTGCCCTCATAACCCGTCAACGAATCGTCACCCAAGCAGATATCTTGACTCATTGTCGAGCAGAGTTAGGAAAGGCACTGATGGATATCCACATAAAACCTGGCGTAGAAGTTGGCCAGGATCGCAAAACAGGATTACGGCGAATTCTTAAGGTTCACATAGAATTAGACCAGGATTCAACTCAAAATTCCTGGGAATTCATTAAGAATAGGCTAGAAAGCCAGCTCAACGAACAGTCTACCACCTTGGTTCCTATTCGGGTAGTTTTCAACCAGCAAGCATCAAGATGAAAGCAACCGAATTTACAAATCAGCTAAAAAACATTCCTGAAGACCTCAGGATAGAAGTCATTCTATATGAATTACTTAAGAATCAACAGCTAGAGGCTTCCAAGGTAGAAATAAGACCCGAAGGAATCTTTTATCGAGATAGCGAGCGAGACTTGTTAGAAATAGAATTGCGAAAAGACAAGTTTGGCGACATTGAAAAGTACGTGTTCAAGACCCCTCGTGAGGGGATCTATGATGCACTACCCAAGGGAGTATTTCATGGGCCCAAGTCGAGGAAATATCGAAAAAATGCCAAGGAAATCTCAGAAGAGATCAGGGCTCAAGAAGCAGAAGAAGCAGCAGCCAGAGATTTTTTCCAGCCTCTAGAACAGGAGTTTTTCCGCTTGCGGATTCAATCTGAGGAGAAAGAAGCGCAAATGGCCATGGGCTTCAGTGAAGGATCTCATCAGCAAGGGCTTTTCGAAGAGTTCTGGAATCTTGACCTATCCGCGATTCCTTCCTCCCAAGTCACTTCCTTGCTTTACGTGCTGCCCCTTTCTTTTACCTATAAAGGAAAGCTCGACAAAGTGAGCATGATCATGGGAGCCGTCTTGAAAGTTCCGGTTTCCCTAGAACCTAGCTGGTCTGATGCAGCAGATACCTCCACCTTTGAGCAAGCGGGTCTAGGAGAATGCTTTCTGGGCATTGATACCGTACTCAATGGCAGATTGGAGGATGGCTTACCCTCTTTGAAGGTTCACATTGGTCCTGTGGAAGGGACGGCCCTGCCGGACTTCTTGGCCAATGGCTCTCAAGCCTATCTGCTTGACATACTCGAAACACATTTTCTACCTGCCGACAGCAGAATAATTCGAAAAATTATCGTGGACAAAGAGACGGCCCAGTTCACCTTGACGGAGAATCCCGAGCAGGGCAGACTGGGTTATTCAACCCTACTAGGTTCTATCATTTAACGGCCTATGAGAAGGTTCAACTATACCCCCATCATCTTGATCTTGGTTCTGGCCTTGGTGCTGGCCATTGTCACCTTTACCTGGCTCAACAAGCAGCAAAGGAAGAATCGATATTATGACAAAAAGGGCGTTTGGTTATATGGGCTGGTTTCATTTCTGCTTTTTGCACTCCTAGGGCTCTTTGCCTTGGGCGACTTGAACGAATTGAGTCAGCAGTTTCAGCTTTTCCAAACCATCATCTTGGCACTAGGCATGCTACACGCTTGGCTGATCTTCCAGCTGTTTGCCTGGGCAGATAGGAATTCTTTTGTCCCCGAAAACTTGCTGACCCTGCTCATTGGAGCCATTGGGGTCCTAGGAGGCTTAGGATCTTTTTGGGCCCTAGACCATTTCGTCAACAAAGACTCCGAGGGGGCGGTCCTCACCCTGGCCTGGGCTTTTTTGATTTTCCCCCTACCCTATCTGATGCTGAGGGTGTATGACCTCATTCTTGCCATACCTAGCCCCATTTACCGGGCTTGGCGCTATCCCAGCTATCCGAGGCCAGAATTTCCTGTCGTAAATTTCAAGTACGTAAACGTAAGCTTAGACCGCAGTGGTTTCGGCAGTGGCCGGTCCCAGCTGATGCAGCGGGCTCGCCTACCTAATCAAGTTCGTTTGGGAGATTTTTTCCATCGCTTTGTGGAGATTTACAATGCAGAAAACCCCCAGGCCCAAATAGAAAACCTGCAAGAACATGGATCTGGTCAGTTGCTAGGTTGGGTATTTTACCTAAAAGTAGGGGGCAGAGGCAGCAGGCATTCCTTGGATCCAGAGCTGACCAATGGAGGACAAGAAATCGAAGAGGGAGATGTCATTGTAGCCAAGCGGGTTAAACTGGATCCCGAAACTCCAGAACCCCAAGCTCGTAGCTACGCCTCCCAATCCAATGTTCAAACCCCACCAGATGAGCTAAATTTAGAACTAGGTTTTGAGGAAGTAGGGGGGAATGAAGACGATGATTTAGACATTCAAATCTCTGAAAAATGAAATACGCTCCGATCAACTGGCAAGATGGCATGAAGATCAACCGGGATCATCTGGTCGGCCTTGAATATGCCCTGCGCAACGAGATGCAAGATCAGGCAGCGGTGAACCCTCACCATTATGGCTTGCTGGCCACCGGGGGAGAAGCTTCGGCATCCTTTGAACTTAGCCTCAACCTTGAGAGCAATGGACAGATTCTGATCCAGCTCACGGCTTGCCAAGCCGTGGGCCTCAACGGAGGAAGAATAGAGCTTTTTCCCGAGCAAACTGCCCTCACTTTGCCATCAAGCCTGGCCGACATCCAGACCCAGTTCAACCAGCCGACGGAGATCTTTGTGGTGTTGAACGTCAATCCGTATGAGCGCATCAAGGGGGGAGAAATTGATCCAGAAGAGAATCCACCTCGTTATCCCCATACCTTTTCTTCCCAAATTCTAAAGCTCTCCCCCGTTTTTCTAGCCGGAGCCAAATCTGGAGGAGCTTTTGATCTGACATTAGGCAAAGTCTTGCTCAGCAAGCAGAGTGCAGAGCTAGACCCAGCTTTTGTCCCTCCTTTGACGACCTGGATGGCCCATCCGCTCACCCAAAAGCAATACCAAGGCTGGCTGAAAGGCCTGATCGAGATCGAAGGCTGTGCCCACCAAACCTTGGCACGCCTGCGGCAACTCAGCAAACAAGGTTCCGGAGATCTCTTTGCCAACACCCTGGAACTAGGTCCCGTGGCTCAGCGATTGACTACCCGAATATTGGAGCTGGGCAGCCGGCTGATTCCGGATTTGAGCGGAGCTCTCCGCTATCAATCACCGGTGGTGGCCTTTTCGGCTATCCAGGCTCACGCGCGTAGTTTGCGCAACTTCGCCGCCGAAATTGGTGGAAACGCCAGCAAAGAGTGGCTCAACTTCTTGGCCCAATCCATGCAGATGAAAAGCTACCAAAGCGCCATCGAAGCCCTAGTGCAAGCTAGCTATAGCCACCAGGATATGGGTTCAGCCGTCCAACTTATCAATCAATACCTGGGCATGCTGACCCAGTTGTACCATCCCCAGAGCGGCTTGCCCGTTTCCAACTTCAACTGGCAGCGCATGGTGGACATTGGCATTTCCATCGAAGAGCAAGATGGACCGGCAACCGACGTTTTGTAACACAGGCTTCTACCTCCACCTCTTGTTAAACCCTTTCATTCCTGATTCTCATGGCTTCAGCCCCTATCAGCAACCGCAACCAACGAGCCATCGCCATGCTCAAAGTGGCGGGCTTATACTTGGTCACCGGCATCATCCTTGCCTTGGTTTTTTGGCAAAATTCGGATGTGGATACCGATGAAAGCGAAAAGCTCAAGGCAGAAAACCTACAATTGCGAGAACAGCTCACCCAACTCAGGGGGCTCATTGCTTTGCAGGATTCGTTACAAGGCTCTGCCCAAGAGCTGATCACCCTGGCGATCAACAAGCCCGGTCGAGCCAGCGCGGAAGTCCAGGATTTGCAAGTGGCTTTTGACCGCTATTCCTATGACCTCTCTAGCTTGGCGCGGGAATTCCCCCCAGAGCTGGCCACTGAAAAAGCCGCTATTTCTGAAGTAAGAGATATTTTGGACCAAGCCCTTGAAGAAATCCAGGATTTGATGGCCAAGCAGGATGAAGAGACAGAGAGCCAGGAGGACGAAATTGAACAGGTGGAAGACCAGGTAGATGAGCTTCAGACCCAGCTCCTGATCGAACAACAAAAGGTGGCTTTGAAAGACCAGACCATCGCAGCCCTCACCAGCGGCAACAAGGACGCCAAAGACCTGGTGGCTGACAGCGAAACCCAAATGGCTACCCTCAAAGGCGAAGTCAAGGCTTTACAAAAGCAGGTAGATGAAGTCTACCGCGACATCGAGACTGAGTACCGCGACCGTACTTGGCCCACCAAGACCAAGAGCCTGCTGACCCTGTGGCTGTCTAAGCTCAAGGATATTCAGGATGAGTTGGATGATTTGGGGAGTTGAGGGGGCTGTTGATATGGACAGAATTGACAGAATGCCTACTTATGACATATGCCCTGATGCTGCATTGGCATTTTAAAAATCGTTCTTTTCCAATTGGAATGTCGCCTGCGGCGGGCCCTACTTTTTGAGCGCAAAAAGTAGGCATAAACGCTCTGCATTTTAGGCCATACGCTAGGCCGCCCCCGTGCACCAAATGCAGCCCAACGCCGCCTCAAGTGGGCTCCAGGCTACGCTTTCTACTTTATCTCTCCCCATTCAAGACTTACTTAGGCACCGAGCAGATGAAACCATAAATCACATGTCAATTAATTTTCTCTTGTCTCTCCAATGCCATGAATGTCATTTGTGGGGATGCCGAGACCGGAATTAAGCCTCAGAATGAACAGAATGCCTAGACTTGTGATCATCGATACATTTATTCTGTAACATTTTGTTCATTCTGTCCCCAAACACCCCCAAAAGATGTTCAGCGCGAAGCCTCACCTTGATATCGAAAAGCTTGGCAAGTGGGACCTCGAATTCAAATTGGGGCTCACCAACAAAAGCGCCAGGAAGGGAGATATATTCCTCAGGGAAGGCCAACCATGTGAGCATCTCTATTACATGCTTAGTGGCTTCTCACGGGTATACTACTTGGATTTGAACGGGAATGAAATCACCCATTGGTTTTGCGCCAAAGACTCCATCATCACCAGTCCATTTAGCTACCGAAAAGGCGAAAGAAATATTCTCTTCTTTGAAGCGCTTGAAGATAGCGAACTCCTTCTCATCAGTGCGGAGCAATTGAATAAGCTGATACAGCGCCTGCCGGAAATAGGCGATGCCTTCCGGGAGATCAACGCTGAATTTGCGATGGTGCTCAGTAGGCGAATCATGAGCCTACATACCCAAACCGCGGAAGAACGATACCTACGATTGATCGAAGAGCATCCGCTTTTGTTTCAAAAGGCCAAGTTGTCCCACATCGCTTCCTTCCTGGGTATCACCCAGCAAAGTCTCAGCAGGATTAGAAAGAATCTATAAATCTGTCGTTTTTACCATAGGGTAAATTTATTCCCCACGCTCCGCTTCACCTTTGTGATATGGAAAATCAAACAGCGATCACAATGAAGCAAATCGCACTAATCACGGGAGCCGCAGGGGGCATCGGCAAAGAGCCTACCGAAACTCAGGCCACTAAAGGCGGAAACATCACTGCAGGAGGCTTCAAGCCGGAGGGCCTGGGCAAACTCTACAAAAACAACTGACCATGAGCACCCAAGCAACATTCACACAAAAGAGGGAGCAAAGAAAAAGAGTGACCTTCGCCTTGCTGATGGGCTTGATCACCACGGTCATCATCTCCTTCAGCATTGTCGCCATCAACGTCGGTTTCAATGAGCTCTTCTTGAAGGTTTGGCTGAGATCTTGGCTACTGGCCTACCTATTCGTCATACCGACCATCCTCTACGTGGCACCTCTGGTGCAGCAACTGGTCAATCGGCTCTTTCCCGATCGCAAAGAGTACTGAGCGGACCGCTAATACTTCATCTTCATCATCGTACTGCCGATTCATTTTACCCATGGGATTTCAACATCCTGAATGGATCGGCACCGTCATGCCACCACATTAACATATCTCACCATGAACCTAATCAAATCATTATCCACCCTGGCATTGCTTACCCTCAGCCATGCCCTCTTTTCACAAAACTTACCTCCAACCACAATGAACAAGCAAATCGAATCCAAAACCATCGTCTTCATCCATGGCCTATTCATGAACAACCACACTTGGGAAGCCTGGAAAACCTATTTTGAAAGCGAAGGTTATACCTGCTACGCGCCCGCCCACCCCAAACACGAAGGCAACCCCGCCAATTTGAGGGCCAATCCACCCGTCGGTTTGGAAAGGGTTCAGTTTCAGGATTGGATCACCCAACTCGAGACCTTCATTGATGACTTACCCGAAAAACCCATTCTCATTGGTCATTCCTTCGGGGGGCTCACCGCGCAGAAGCTCGTCGAATCAGGCAGGGCGGCCGCGGCCATCCTCATCAGCAGCGCTCCCCCCAAAGGCATTAGCACCTTCAAGCCCAGCTTTATCCGGGCCAACCTGCCCGTCATCAGTCCTTTCAAAGGCAAGACGGTATTCAATCCCAAGGAAAGTAAATACAAAAAGTGGTTCCATGCGACCATCGCCAATACCTTGACCCAGGACGAATCCGACCAGCTGTTTGAGCGGTACGCCGTACCCGAAAGTCGAGAAACGCCTCGGGCTTCGATCAGAGACATCGCCGAAATTGATACCCAAAAGCCCCACGTTCCTATGCTCTTTCTCGGCGGCCTGGAAGACGTCATCGTCCCCAATGTCCTATTGAGGAAAACCGTGGAGAAGTATTCGGATTCAAGCAGCATCGTTGACGCACACTTTTTCGAAGGCAAGGACCACTTTATCTGCGGCGCCCCTGGCTGGGAAGAGGTCGCTGGGTATAGCCTCAATTGGCTGTCAAATTAAGTATGAGGGGTATGGTTGTGCGGGGTATGGGCTATGGGGTAGGGAAAAGAAATGTACCACTTATTCTTAACTTTTTAACTGGCGCTAAGTCGGACTACGCGCTGGGCCCGCACTCAGTCATGAAGTCCGACTTAGCGGGGGAGATCTGGAACTACCCATCGACCCGGATGTCAGCGCGCAAGGAGACGAACCCTCGGATAACTAACCCCATGAAGAAGCCCCTCACCGACCGAATGCACTACCTCCAACACCTCATCTCACAGGTGCTGGAGGACATGGAGTATCTGATGGATACCTATTCGGAGGAGGAGGCCAAGCCCTATGTCTTCATGCTCATCGAGCTGAGTCAGGGATATCGGGCGTCGCTCAAGGCTCTCGGTGAGCGGCTGGAAGCTCAGAATGGGTGGGACTTTGAGATATAGACATGACTCCCATATACGTGCTGTCCCGACCGATCTCATGAGCGGGCGGGACAGATGGCTCAACAGTAGGAGCGGTCAGAGACCGGGAAGGATAGACACGAGACGGAGTCTCGCGTCAGCTTCGTTTCAGAGGACAGTCTCGCGCTAGCTGGGTACAAGCGAATATTTCTTATTCCTCATTGGGGTATTAGTGTGTTCTGTTCTAAATGAAGATACCACTGACCTTCTATGTATAGGTAATTGAATTTTTCTAGAGCTATCCCAAAGAAAGTCCCACTAATGGTTAACTCATCCCTACCTTCAACAATAGCATTTGAAAGGTTCGTATGTGTATTAAAAAAGATATTTTCGACTGGAGAGTACCTAACCACTTTTGTTTCCTCCCAAGTTGTTTCCTCCCCATTCAGTAACCTTAAATCATAATACTCACTTACTTCTAAAGTACTACAGTCTTCAATTTTAATTTCAACAAAGTAATCTTCAAGGTCAGGGTTCATTTTAATAAAGTCGTATTGCTCGGAATAGATTAGGTTCATTGAGATATAAATCTGGCCTTCACATATAGTCAAAATAATGGCCTTTGTTAGAAAATGTCCAGAGCCTGCTCTTAAAGGAAAATTTACTAATAAGAGATCATCACAAATTTTCCTAGCCGTACCTCCCCAAAGGAGGTTTTCATAATAAATAGAATCGAGAGTATGTCCTTCATTATCATTGAGGTACAAGGACATCCTGCGCCCTCTCTCCTCAGAATAAGACATCTCAAGTACATAAGACATATCTAAAACAGCATCTTGAATATTGTATTGCTGGCAATAGACTACTCCATTCATAAACATTACTCCCAAGCTGAGAAGCACCCTTGTGGTCATAATAATAGGTTTAGTTAACAAATGGTCTTCCTGTAGCTCTGAAAAATGTTGTTGCACCAATTCGCTGTAGCCTATCCAGTGCACCAGCATGCTCTTGTCTTGTATGCCAGTGATTCCGCCAGTTATTTGGATTTCTAGGTAAGAGTGAAGTTGCCTCCCAGTGAGTTGATCCTCCTGTATTATCCCCTTGTTGTATCGCTCTTAAGGCACCCCGAACCCTAGGCCCATAAGCGTTATTCCGGTTATTAGCATCAAGTAATGTGGCGGCGCTATAGCCCATCGCATTTACATAAGGCCGATTATCAATCTGCCTTTGTTCATCCGCATTTCTAGCAGCAGGAGGATTTCTAGCATACATTACAGGAAGATCGCTTATATTTCCCGAGGTGATATTATTTCGATTCCCAGTATTCGACTCAATATTATTGAGGATTGCCGAGCCAATTCCTTGTGCTTCCCCTGCATCATCTGAGGATTCTCCAATTACTGTTGACACGAAATCCCTAACACCCCCTATATCAAACTCTTGCCACTGATAAGCATTACCATCTGCACCAAAACTGAGATTAGGGTCAGAAATAACTTGCCCGATTGCTGCTATCATCATCCTTGCCTCCCCCATTGACAGGTTGTCAAGCCCCTGAATCTGGAACACTTGTACTTGCATGAATAATGCATCTTCCCCCCCACGAGCAAGTGTCATATTTTGCTGGTCGTCTATACGAATTGTATCGTTTCCGTCGGGATCAATGAATATAAGAGGATTATTTACAACATAGCAAAACGGAGTATGACTAATTGAGTTCTCCGCCAACGCATCGACCCCATTCCACCTCCCGATGGTTGGATTGAGCATCCTAGCCCCATAATCATACCATCCCAACCCCAACTCATTCTGAAGCTCCTTTCCATTATATAAGAAAACGTTGGCTTGACTGGGCTGGAGGCCTCCATCTGCCATTTTGAGGCCAAAGGGATAGTAATGATCCTCTTGGAGTACCTCGGGTTGACCATCGGCGTCGCTATCCCCAAACATGAGTCGGCTATTGCCGAGGTGGTCCTTGAGACAATATTCAAAGAGTAGGCTGTTGCCGTTAAACTATACTTCCCCTCTCCCCCACCCTTTCTTAACCAAAGTCAATGACATTGGCTCAGGCCGCCAATACCTTTGGGCATATGTTCAACTCCTAACCACAAAAGATCATGATGAAAGCGATCGTATGCACCCAATATGGCACTCCTGACAACCTGATAATGAAGGAAGTAGCAAAGCCTACGCCCAAAGCGGATGAAGTCCTGATCAAGATTCATGCAACCTCCGTTACCGCCAGTGATGTCCTGATTCGAAGCATGAATCATCCGCCAATCCTGAAGTTTGTGCTGCAAATGGTCTTTGGGTTTGGCAAGCCCCGAAATCCGATTTTGGGCATGGTGGCCGCCGGTACAGTAGAGAGCATCGGAAAGGAGGTCACGAAGTTTCAGCCCGGCGATGCAGTCTTTGCCTATGGGGCAGTTTCTCCCACAAAGCGGCGTTTTGGTTCCTATGCAGAATATATCGCCTTGCCACAAGATTGGAACCTTGCCGCGAAACCGACCAACTTGAGCTACGAAGAGGCTGCCGCCATCCCATACGGGGGATTATTGGGGCTATCTTTATTGAGTAGAGCCAAGGTGAAGCCGGGAAGTAAGGTACTCATCTACGGGGCATCAGGGAGCATTGGCACCATGCTCATCCAATTGGCGAAGCACGCGGGTGCGACCGTAACCAGTGTCTGTAGTGCCAAAAACTTTGATTTGGTCACTTCTCTCGGCAGCGACCAAGTGCTTGATTATACCCAAGATCAAGCGGAGAATCTGCTGGAAACCTACGATGTGGTGTTTGATGCAGTTGGAAACGCTAAGACTTCCGCCGTGAAAGAGAAAAGCAAGAAAGCGCTAAGGCCGAATGGGAAATACCTGTCCATCGACCAAGGTACTCCCCAGCCCCCTAAAGAAGCATTTACCCAACTGAAAGAGTTGGCCGAGCAGGGCAAGTTGACCCCCGTCATCGATCGCAGCTTTCCACTGGCCCAAATGACGGACGCCCACCGATATGTCGAGCTAGGCCATAAAAAAGGCAATGTGGTGATTTCGGTGTAGGAGCCGACTTCGCATACTTCCTTTCTTATGCCGCATCAATGGCTGATCGCCAAAGGATTCAACCTAGCCAATACAAAAGGAATTTCGAATCAATTGATCAGGGGCTAAGGTCACCCTTACTTTCGACTGGAGGCCAGTCGCTTTCTGATTCGACTCAGTGATTCTGGCTTCACCCCAATATAACTGGCAATGTGATATTGGGGGATTCTTTGAAACAAGGTAGGGTTGGATTCCAATAGTTTCAGGTAGCGCTGTTCTGGAGAGTCTGCGATGTAGGAAGTAATGGCGGCTCTTTGCTCCTGAAACGCGGCTTCCATGATGGTACGGGAAATGGTTTCAAACCGGGGAAAACGCTTGAACAGCTCTTGGGCTTGTTGCTCATCGCCTTTCACGACCACCGTATCTTCCATGCAGATCCAATTGTGGGTAGCTTGGCTATCAGGGGAGAAATTGCTCACAGAAATGGCCCATTTACCCTCGGTATAAAAGTTGGTGGTATTCTCCCCTCCATCTGTCCCCACATACTCTCTGATACAGCCTTCCAAGATGAAGTAGGTGTGAAGGGATTGTTCGCCTTGCTTCAGCAGGAAATCGCCCTTTTTGAAGTTAACGGTAACCATGCTTTCTGCAATCGCTTCCCCCTCTTCCTTGGAGAGGGGGGAGATGCTGGAAAAATAGTTGATGAATCTGTCCTTCATTGCCACACAACTTCATTTTTATAATTGCTCATGGCTCTACCACTCACATCTGGATTATGCAAAAGATGGGTCCTAATCAGCTGAACCTTGGGGTACTCCCCATCTCTTGGGTAGAAAATGTATTTTTTTAGAATGGCCAATCGATCAATGTTTAAGCTTCAAATTGCGCAACTCGAAGGCTGTATCAAACCCCATGTTAAGTTAGCCACTGCAATCCCCCCCACCCCGGTTTCGCTCACCTACACTTTTTTAAATCTACTCCTCTAACAAAGGGTATCTCCACAGATGGGGCTAGCCAATTATCTAGCTCAAAGCTAGCCCTTCCAGGACATAAATTCATATAATAGGTCAAGAACTTGTTCTACAGAGGCAGCCTAGACTGGTAGAAAGATGCATTAGCCACCCTCACTTGCTAAATGGAATCCCAGTATTGTCGGATTGGAGTTAGTTATAGTTCTGCAAGGTAGGATTTGTGACTATGGCCAGCCATTCTGAGTACATGAGACATGCCTTAGGTGTATTCGAGCCACGGGATGCCGTGGCCTAGGCTGTTGAATTTGGCTAGGAATCTGTCCGGAGATTTTTTGCGCATCAAATTAAGAATAGGCAGCGAAGCTTCTTTCTCATAAAAGTCCTTCTGAGCCTACGGCGAAGAATCTCAACGGTAACACTTTCCCAGGCCACGCAGGGCCAGTGCCTCCCACGAGATTCTTCCTCGCTTACGCTCCTACTTATGACAAACTCACTTGAAATTGCTGAGGGTCAATACTTATACCGAATTT
>CAZFPQ010000044.1:0-5017 GCA_964521065.1 uncultured Bacteroidia bacterium
AGTTAAGGGAGTTAAGGGAGTTAAGGGAGTTAAGGGAGTTAAGGGAGTTAACAAACTAATTACCAACCATTTAACTTTTTAACTTCTTAACTTTTTTAACTTTTTCATTTATCTCATTCCAACTCCTCTTACCTACCGAAGATCCGTTTGCCACGATCATAATCCTGCTTGTGCCCAATATCCAGCCAAAACTCGTTGATGTGATATGCATGCACGGCTTCATCGGACAAGATCATGTGCTCAAATGCGGTCGTCATATCATAAGGAGCGCCTTTGGGGAGATATTCCAGAACCCGAGGGTCTAACACATAAATCCCCGCATTGACAAAGTGTTTATGATGGGGCTTTTCTTCAATGGAAAGGATGCGTGAGTTACGGGTATTTACCACGCCAAATGGGAGTTGCACATTGTGTTCGGCCAAGCACATGGTCGCCAAAGCTTCTTTTTCCATGTGAAAGTCAAGTAGGCTGTCGAAATTCAAGCTGGTTATCAAATCCCCGTTCATCACCAATATGGGATGGTGTAGGGGTTCCTCAATTAGGCTAAGTGCCCCAGCCGTGCCTAGCGGCTTTTCTTCCTCTATGTAATGGATATCAACCCCCCAAGCCTCTCCATTGCTAAAATATGATTTGATTACTTCCGACTTGTAGTGAATACAGAAGTAGAATTTGGCAAAACCATAAGCAATCAAGCTATCTAGGATGAAATGAAGTAGAGGCTGATTTCCCAATGGCAGCATGGGTTTGGGTAGATCTTGGGTCAATTCTCCCAAACGCTTGCCCATTCCCCCAGCCATGATTACCACCGCATTTTCCTTCTGAAGTCGCTGATGAGGGGGTAATTCAACCACTTCCTCTACTTGGTTGTACTCATTGACCACGGGCAAAAAGCGCCCATAGCGTTTGGGGAAAGTATTGGCTTCCCCACCTTGCTGAAGGATACCCCACTGTGAATCTGGATGTTCGATCAGGTCATGCAAGCTTTTTTTCCCTTCAAGCAAAGCTTGGTGAACCCCTCGCTGGGTCAGCACCCCCAACAGTGTTAGCTGCTCATCTACCACGATCAACATGCCCGCCTGGGTCTCCTTTAATTGATGCAGTACCTTATCCGTTTTCAATGCTTCTGGCCGGATCAGAAGTGGGTGCATATAAGTTGAGGTGTTTGGTAAGCGGTAAAATGCAAAAACGCTCAAACCTAGTAGTTTTTTATTTGCGGGGGCAATTTTTATCAAATACGAATCAAAAAATCAACTCCGGTGAAGTAAGGTTTTGTCAGTTTTGTTAAAAAACTGTTTTGTCCAACGGCGTCCCTCGCCGCTGTTTCCCTAAGAGGCTAATCCTGAGAAAACTACCCCAATTTCCCAATAGCTACTATCTTTGGCACAAAGATCAGTCATGGACACCTCAACCAAGATTTTGAATCAAGCAGACCTAGCCACTTGGGCTGCAACCCAACGGGCTCAAGGGAAAAAGGTGGTGTTTTCTAATGGTTGCTTTGACTTGATGCATCCTGGACACGTGACCTATTTGGAAGCTGCTCGGGGCCTAGGAGATTGCTTAATCCTAGGAGTTAACTCAGATGCATCCATCCGCCGCCTCAAAGGAGAAACACGACCCGTCATGCCAGTAGAAGCCCGTATGCGGGTCCTAGCAGGCCTCCACTGTGTAGATGCCCTGACTATCTTTGAGGAAGATACCCCGCTGAAATTGATTCAGACCCTCACCCCACAGGTCCTGGCCAAGGGAGCCGATTATCAGATCTCCGAGATCGTAGGAGCGGAATGGGTGCAGCAGCATGGCGGAGAGGTCGCTCGTATTCCTCTGGTAGCAGGTTTTTCTACCTCTGATCTGATTCAACGTATTCAAGCCCTTCCCAAATGAACATTGTCGTGATTGGTGGGGGGGCCGCTGGATTTTTTGGGGCACTGGCGGCAGCCGAGGCTCATCCTGCAGCCAAGATTACCATTTTAGAACAATCTCCAAACCTCTTGGGAAAAGTGAAAATTTCTGGAGGTGGTCGCTGTAATGTCACCCATGCCTGTTTTGAGCCCAAAGAATTAGTGAAATTTTATCCTCGAGGAGGCAAGGAGTTACTTGGGCCGTTCCATCGCTTCATGACGGGGGATACCATGGGTTGGTTCGAGGATCGGGGGGTAGAACTAAAAATTGAAGCCGACGGCCGCGTTTTTCCTATTAGCGATGATTCGCAGACAATCATTGACTGCTTTCTCAAAGAGGCCAAGAAGCTAAACATACAAATCCAGGTAAAAACCAAGGTTTTGGGCCTAACTCCTCCAGAGAACAACGGAGCGGACTGGCAAGTCCATACCAAAACCAAAATCTGGGAAGCGAATCGAGTCTTGTTGGCTTCGGGCAGTAACCCCGCTACCTGGCGCTGGCTTTCTGCCTTAGGGCACAAACTGGTAGCCCCTGTCCCTTCCTTATTTACGTTCAACCTGAAAGACCAACGCATCGCCTCCTTGCCAGGACTCTCAGTAGGAGAAGCTGAGCTTCAAGTTCAAGGACATAAGTCCCTGCGTAGCGAGGGGCCTCTGCTAGTGACACACTGGGGCTTGAGTGGTCCTGCCATCTTAAAACTGTCAGCCTGGGGTGCACGAGAACTCCACGATCAAGCTTATCATTTTGACTTACTAGTCAATTGGCGGGCTGGAAAGGGAGTCGAGTATTGGAACAATCAGTGGCAACAAGCGAGACAGCAATATCCCAAGCGTCAGATCCAGAAAGACGCGCCAGAAGGTTTGCCACAACGACTCTGGAAGCAATTAGCAAAACAAGCAGGCATTGGGCCTGAAACCCGATGGGCAGATCTCAACAAAGTCCAAGGGCAAGCCTTGTCGGAGGAGCTATCCCTAGGGCGTTATGAAGTCCGAGGCAAAAGCACCTTTAAAGAAGAATTCGTAACCTGCGGCGGGCTCGACCTCAAAGAAGTCAATTTCAAAACCATGCAAAGTAGACTTTTCCCGGGTTTGTTCTTTGCGGGTGAGGTACTCAACATTGATGCTGTGACGGGAGGTTTCAACTTTCAGGCTGCCTGGACCACCGGTTGGATAGCAGGGCAGGCCATGGGATTGCAAGCTGGCGAACAGAGATAGGCAAAGTAGGGGGAAGAGTTGCATGTCTCACTCCTGAACTTTTTTAGGGGAGGGGCTAAAAGGAAATCGGGAGTACGGGGTATATTGTGGTATTGATTCATCCTTATATCCATAGCCCGTACCGCCATACCCCGAATTCTTCGGTCCAACTGCTTAGCTACTTCACTCTTGCCGATAAGTCTTTTCTCCGGCAGAAGCTCTTTGAATTTGGGCTTCTCTGGCCTTTTTTAGTTTCAGCACATTTTCCAAATGCGGATCCTCCCATAGATTAGGCACATTTTCTCGGTTCCAATCTTCATAATCTGCTTGCAACTCCTTCACCTTGTCAGTTAATTGAGAAGCTAAATTGTGTTGCTCATAGGGATCCTTCGCTAGGTTAAACAGAAACAGGTCATCTCTTACCGCTTCCTTGATCAGCTTAAAATCGCCTTTCCGCACGGCGTATCCCGCTCCCTCAGAGTATCGCCAAAATATTTCTTCATGTGGCGGTGGCCCACTTTCTTGGTCACGAGTCAGATAAGGCATGAGATCTACCCCATGTAGGTTACGTCGCTTTTCATACTTGGCTTGTGCTGCAGCGACTACCGTCGCAAAAATATCATAGGCTACAATGGGTTGATCACTGGCCTTTCCACCCGATAATTCCTTGGGCCATGACATGAGGAATGGAACTCGGATTCCTCCCTCAAATAGCATTCCTTTGATCCCTCGATAAGGCCCCTGGTCGGTACTATGCCCGTGTCCTCCATTGTCACTGTAGAAAAATATGAGGGTATTTTCGTACATACCCGTTTCCTTTAGCTTAGCGATGACCTTACCAACCCCCTGATCCATTCCTACGACCATGGCTCCATAAGCAGCCCTAGCCCCATCTTCAATGTGCTCGGTCTGATCGAGATAGGCACGCGTAGCCTGAATGGGCGCATGAGGAGCATTGTAAGCCAAATACATGAAAAAGGGTTGCTCATTTTTGGAATAAGCGTCGATGTATTCCACTGCTGCTTCCGTAAAATCATCGGTTAAATAGCTGAGGTTTTCCAGTGGTTCGGGCTCATCATTTCGCATGATGCGGTGCCAAGAAGAAAAGTTTTTTTCCCAAGTACGCCCCCAATAATTGCGGGAACCACCTGTAAAACCAAACCAATCATCGAAGCCACGATTAATCGGCCAAAACTCAGCACTATCGCCCAAATGCCACTTGCCAATGGCACAAGTCTGGTATCCATTTCCCTGAAGCACAGTCGAGAGCATGGTTTCGGTGAGAGGTAAGCCTAGAGCCCCCTCTACTTGGCGAGTCAAATTATTTTCACACCCAAAACGCTGCTGGTACCTGCCGGTCAATAGACCCGAGCGGCTCGGCCCGCAATAAGGATGACTGGCGTATCCCGCAGAAAACACGACCCCATCTGCTGCTAGGCCATCCAAATGAGGAGTTGGGATGTCGGTGCAGCCATTAAACCCAACGTCTCCCCAGCCTAAGTCATCTGCCAGGATGATGATCACATTGGGCCGATCAGGCCCTGGCTGAGCCCAAACAGTGGAAGCCAATCCTAGAATGAGAAGCGAGATAAATGTAAACTTCGAGGTCATATGCTACAGGTTTAACTTGACAAGCGTCAAGGCCATAAGAAAAAATGTGGATGGTGGAGATGGAGATCTAGGACCTTTACCCCAGCAAGTAAGATACTGGCGTCCAAGTAGAGAGCTTCTTAGATATGGCTTTTTGGCTACCAGAAATGATTCATCCTCCAGATAGCTCCTTTGTTTAGCAGATTTGTTGTCCTCCTCTACACCTTTATCATCTCCGAATCAGGTGACTTACCTAAAGCAACAGCCCAAAACCACAACTTCCTTAACTCCGTAACTTCTTCACTTCTTTAACTCCTTAACTCTCTTTAACTCTC
>CAZFPQ010000044.1:5117-35026 GCA_964521065.1 uncultured Bacteroidia bacterium
TAACTCTCGTAACTCTCGTAACTCTCTTAACTCTCTTAACTCTCTTAACTCTCTTAACTCCTTAACTCTCTTTAACTCCCTCCCCAACTCCACTTTTGCTTCAAGCCCTAAGAATGATGCACGCTTCGTCTTCGCAGCGGAACAAGGTAAGTGGACGAAAGCCTTGCTGAGACCACTCGCTGATCCCCTGGTCTAATAGCCAGCATTGGCCCTTATCCCAAAACAAGTCCTGGGGCTCAGCTAAATCCTTGGCAAAGGTACTGAGGACACCGGTACGTAGGTCATAGCATCGAATGGCCTGGTTGTAGGTATCAGCTATCCAAAGTTTGCCCTCATGATACGTCAAGCCTTGGGGATGCTGAAGCTGAGCCAGGGGAAACATTCCATCTTGAAAACCAAAAGCAAAAAGCCCTGTCCCTACGAGGGTGTGTGCTTGTTTGCCATCCCAGCAACGCAGGGCAGAAGCTTCCGCATCTAGCCAATACAAATGCTTGCCATCACTGGCTATCGCCATAGGTTGGGCTAGCAAGGCCTCTTCGGGCGGTCCATCCACCAAGTTTTCTTCACCCCTGCCCAACACAACTTCAACAAGCTTCGATCGAGGATCATAGCGCCAGATTTGATGGCTACCTGCACAGGCTAGGTATAGCCATTCCTGATGCCAGGTCAGGTCCCAAGGAGCATTCAACTCGGCCTCCTGCCCTTGCCAAGCTGGAAGATAACCCCGGCCCTGTTTCCCGTTACCAAGTAAGGTTTCTACCTGTTGGAGCTCTAAATCCCAGCGCCGCAAAGCGTGATTGCCCCGGTCAGCGATATAGAGGTATCTCCCAGTGGGATCTACGACTAGGCCTTGGGGAAAGCGAAATTGAGCTTCCTGACTATTCCCATCTTCAAAGCCGGGTGAGCCATGTCCCAGTTGCTGGATGAACTCCCCCTCCTGAGTAAAAACGAGAATTCGATGCTCCCCAGTCTCAGCCACATAAAGTCGCTGGGTCTCAGGATGGGGAGCCAATTTTTCGGGATGAGCCAAAAAATCACGTTCTGCCTCCACCAGAGAGGGTATATCTAGGACCCCACTTCTTCCGGACCGCATTTCTTTCAGCATGTTGCCCAGTTCAGGGGTTCTACCTTCTCCGGCTACTTGACTGACAATTCGTCCCTCTTGATCAATCAAGACCAAAGTAGGCCAGGCTCGAATGGCGTACAGTTCTCTCACGTTTCGATCCTGGTCGAGGAAAATAGGATGCCTCAAACCCAGGCGCTGAATGGCGGAGTGGACCAATTCAGGCTCGCTTTCTCGCTCAAACTTGGGGGTGTGGATGCCAATCACCACCAATTCTGGAAATGCTTGGTGTAGGTGTTCTATTTCCTGAGCTACGTGAAGGCAATTGATACAGCCGCTGGTCCAAAAATCAAGCAAAATGGGACGCCCTTTTAGTTGGGCTAGGTCGATGGGATCTCCTTGCAGCCACAGATGAGGAGCTTGAGGGATTTTGGGAGCACGTACCCTCCCTACCCTATCCAATCTGCCGTATTCACCGTTCTGGCTCTTTTGATCACCGTTCATCCTAGTATTCTTTCTTACTTCCGTATGGGCTTCGATCTTGGCAAGCAAGTTGATCAATATCAGCGGCGTTACAGGTCTACTCCACTACTATTCGCCGATCTTTCCAACTTTTCTTCTCCCCTTGTATTTATAAGGATTTTTTCCTCCTCATCCCGATACCTTATTGGGTGTGAGGAAAATTTAATTTTGGATTTTCATTAATTGTCAAGAAATAGCCTGAAAAGAATCGTTCAATGGGAAAAAATACACTTACCCGCATCTGGGAACTAATTGGTCTGCGGTACAAATCTCATCCCTGGCATGGTGTTCAAATAGGTGAAGAGGCACCCGAAACCGTAACTTCTTTTATTGAAGTAGTACCTACAGACACCGTGAAGTACGAAGTAGACAAACCCACGGGTTACCTAAAGGTTGATCGTCCCCAAAAATTTTCCAACATCGTTCCGGCTTTATATGGTTTTGTCCCTCAGACTTATTGCATGGATGCCGTCGCCGAATATTGCATGGAAAAGACAGGAAGGGAAGGCATCGTAGGAGATGGTGACCCATTGGATATCTGTGTATTGACTGAACGAGACATCACCCATGGAGACATTTTGGTACCAGCTATTCCCATCGGTGGTTTTCGCATGATCGATGGAGGTGAGGCAGATGACAAGATCATTGCGGTCCTAAAAGGTGACGAAGTATACGAAGCTTGGGAAGACATCGAAAACTGTCCCCCCTCCATTGTTTCTCGCCTAAAGCACTATTTCTTGACCTACAAAGAAATGCCTGGGTCTGAGGAAAAGCGCTGCGAAATCACCCATACCTATGGCCGTGAAGAAGCCTTAGAAGTAGTTCGTCGTAGCATGAAAGACTATCGCAAGAAGTTTGGCAAGCTAGAGAACAAGCTTTCTATGGCAACCCTCCAAATGATCAACTTTGGCCAGAGCTGGCAAGAAGCCATGGAAGAAGCTTCGGGTCTGAACCTCAATGGAGAGGATTAGTCCCTCCGGTAAGAGGCTGTTTGGGTGTTGGTATTTCGAGCCCAAACGCTGGATTTTTGGGTTTTGACAAACAGATTTTTGGAGGAATAGCGAGCTATTTCGAGAAAAATCGGCGCGGTCAGACTCCTACTTGGGGCCCTAATCCCAAGTACTTATGGCAAGACAAGTCTTGGCCGCAAACTCAACATCCAAACAGCCTCTAACCTCGAAAAATGGGGATCGAAGGTTCACCTCCTGGTTTCTAGGTTTAATCTTCCATTGATTAGGAATCAATTCGCTTACTTTACCGGCAAAAGAGAGCTACATTGCCCGGTATTTACATCCACATACCTTTCTGCCGCCATGCTTGCACCTACTGCGACTTTCACTTTTCGACCAATCTTAGTCGAAGGGGAGACATGGTCGCTGCCATTATCCAAGAATTAGCATTAAGAGATGATTTCTTGCCTCCACATATCCCATTAAGCAGTCTATATCTGGGCGGAGGAACCCCCAGTGTATTGCTACAGGAGGAACTCATACAGGTTTATCAGGCAGTGCAGGAGCGCTACTCTTTCACTGCCGAGGCTGAGTTCACCTTGGAAGTCAATCCTGAAGACGTTACGGCCCAGCGATTGGCCGAATGGCAAAGCCTCGGAATCAACCGGCTCAGTGTAGGCATCCAGTCATTTTTTGAAGATGATCTTAGCTGGATGAATCGCAAGCATAGTCCCGCCCAAGCCAAAGAGGCGGTAAGCCTGGCCAAGCAGATGGGATTTGAGCGAATCAGTCTAGACTTGATTTTTGGGCTTCCCGGCCAGAGCGAGGAGCGCTGGCGGGCCAATGTGGAACAAGCTATCGATCTCGATGTAGGCCACCTTTCCCTTTATTCACTCACCGTTTCTGAAAAAACGGTCTTGGCCTACCAAGTAAAGCAAGGCATGGTATCCTTGCCAGCAGACGAAGCTTACGGACGGCAGTATCGCTGGGCCAGCGGTTTTCTAAGCGCTGCGGGATACGATCATTATGAACTTAGCAGCTTTGCCAAGCCTGGCCAAAGGGCCATCCACAATTCTTCCTATTGGGCCGGTGAACCTTACCTCGGGCTAGGCCCATCCGCCCATGGGTATGATGGCCGGTTTCGATATTGGAATCATGCTCAAAATCAGCTGTTTCTAAATGTAGTGGCTAAAAACCAGGCCCCAGAAGCAGACCGCGAGGAATTGAGTGACTTAGATCTCTATCACGACTACCTGATCACCCACCTGCGGCACGAACGAGGCATTGACCCTAGCTGGATAGAACGGCAGTGGGTGCATGACTGGCAAGAACGATTCAGGGACCAGGTTTCTGCCTGTATCCAGCAAGGCTTGATGCGCCAGGAAGGAGATCGGCTGCGTTTTACCGTCGATGGATGGATGATTAGCGACCAGTTGATGGGAGAATTTTTCCTAGCTTGAGGCTTTGCGGGGATTATTTCTAAATTTGGCGGCGCAATGATGGGTCCAATTTGACCCTTCTGAACTTAAGCTAAGTTGTCCTGCATGTCGGATTCTTCTTCCACCACGCAAGTACTGAACCTGGATTTCATTCTCCAGGTCATTCGAAAATACTCCTTGTACATTATAGGAGTCACGGGCTTGGCCTGTATACTGGCCATCATCCTTACCATGCCCTTCATTTATCCCCCTGAGTTTAAGTCTAGTGCCATCATTTACCCCACCAACTCTGAGCGTTTTGACGTAGCCAACGTATTCGCCGAAGAGCCAGATGTCTATGCGTTTGGCACGGGAAAGGAACTAGAGAAACTGGAAAACATAGCCAACTCCGAGGCGGTAAAGATGCACGTCATCGAATCTTTGAATCTATGGGAAGCTTATGGGGTGGATCCCAAAAACGATGAATCTCCAAAGTACTACGTTCTGCGTACCTACGACGGAATGGTCAAGACTACCCGTGTCGAAGGGCATGGGCTAGAAATAGAGGCTCATGACGTAGACCCAGAACGGGCCGCGACCATCGTCAACATGATCATGGATCGGGTCAATGAACTGAGTCGTGGCATGATGACTCGCAATAAAAACACCATCCTCGACCTGCTCAAGGACGGTGCCCGGCGATCGGAAGCCCATATGGCCATGCTAGCTGACAGCCTTACTCAATTGCGCCAGACCTATAAGGTCCTTCGTACTGAGGAGCAAACCGATCGCATGATCGAAGCCATTATGCAAGCAGAAGCCAAAGGGTCCAATACGGAGTTGCAGCGTCTAGTAGACTCCACTAGTGGAAGTCCTATCAACCTTGAGACATTCATCGAGGGCTTAGACAAAGTACTGAACCTTGAAAACCTGCTAGAAGAGATGAATACGGGGCTGGGAAATACCCGGGAAAAAATCGGGTATTTAGAGAGCATGGATGAGGTTCCTTATCAGGCCATCATGTTCACCGATCGAGCCCACACTTCTGACAAAAAAGCCAGACCAGTCCGCTGGCTCATCTTGCTTGCTACGGGAATCATCGCCCTGGTGGTGAGTGTATTTGGAGCGGTATTGATTGACCGTTTGACCGATCAATAAATTTCCTGAATACCCAACTATTTTTTGATGGATCCGCTTAGCCCCATCTGGGACCGTATAAGCCCAAAAATGTGGCGCAGCCTCTTGCTCATGGGGTTGGCCCTCACGATTTGGGCTTCTGCTTTTGCTGCAGTATGGTTCAGGATGACGGTATTGCTGGTAGCTCCCCTGGTGGTCTTGATGGGGCTATTGCTTGTATACAACTACAAGCCCATCTTCTTCTTGCTGATATTTGCGATCCCTTGGTCCTTGCACACAGAGATAGGTGGCACCTTGGCTCTAGACTTGCCTACGGAGCCCTTGATGTTGCTCTTCCTCTTTATTTTTCTGTTGAATACCCTCGCAGGAAAGCAGTTCCGCCTTACGGGCCAAATCGCCATCTTTCATATCTTGGTCCTGTTGATCTTCTTTTGGGCCGCCTATACTACCTTACTTTCAGAAATCCCGGTACGCTCTTTCAAATGGCTGCTGGCCAAAGGGTGGTACCTGACTACCTTTGTTTACATGGCTCAGCGGCTCATCCAGTCGCCGGAAGACATCCGTAAGATTTTTTGGGCCTTTTTTCTCGGTATGCTGGGCGTAGTCATTTTTGTTACCATCAAGCATGCGGCGGTAGGCTTTTCTTTCGGTGAGGCCCACCTGATTGCCTATCCCCTTTACGCCAATGGGGTATATTATTCGGCTACCCTTTGCATGTTCTTGCCTTGGGTCTGGTTTGCTCGGACCTGGTATAACCCCAAAAGCCTCCAGTGGTATGTCATCCTTGGGGGGATGGTTTTGATGCTTTTGGCCATTGCAACGGCTTACAAACGCATGGGTTGGGTGATGGTGATGCTCATGCCCATTCTATATCTATTGATTCGAAGCAAATTTTTTGAGCGCTTGGTTTATGCAGGCTCGGGCATCCTGGCTTTGATCGTCGCTTTCTTGGTCCTCAATAACAACTTTTACTCTTTTGCTCCTTCTTTCAAGGATGTCATTTGGCATAAGGAAGATTTGGGAGGGCACCTAGAAGCTACCTTCAATGGTACCGAGATTTCTGGTATGGAACGATTTTACCGTTGGGTTGCGGCCAAAAATATGGTTCAAGCCATGCCTCTGACGGGTTCTGGTCCAGGGACATTCTACCCTGTATACCAGCACTTTACCGATGATGCCTTCCGGACTTACGTATCGGACAATCCAGAGCAGTCTACCTGCCACAATTATTATTTGCAGACCTTTGCGGAGCAGGGATTCCCAGGCGGAATTCTGTTTTTATTCTTGAATCTCTACATGCTGATTCGGGGCTATCGATCTTATCACCAGCAACAAAACCCTCATTACAAATCCTTGGTCATGATGGTTATGCTAAGTCTATTGACCATTGAAGCGTTTATCTTCCTCAATGAATTGATCGAAGTGGACAAAATAGGCCCCATGTTTTGGCTATCCCTGACCATTATTCACCTCTCAGATCAATGGCATGAAAAGAAGTCGTGACGATTTTTACCAGGATGTCTATGACGTAGTCCGCCTCGTCCCTCCCGGCCGGGTGACCTCTTACGGAGCCATTGCCAAATATCTCGGCGAAAAAAGCGCCGCTCGTATGGTGGGCTACGCCATGAATGCATCATTCAAGCAAGGAGATGTTCCTGCCCATCGGGTGGTCAATCGCAATGGACAGCTATCGGGTAAACATCACTTTCCGAACGAAAACAGCATGCAAGAACGACTGGAGGCGGAAGGAGTGCGGGTCGTGGAAGACCAAATTGAAGAGTTCAAGCGTCTCTTTTGGGACCCTGTAGTAGAATTGGGTTCTTTTTGACTCTACGCATTTGGTAGATTTAGGGCATGAGGACCACCCGCGTTGGGTACAGAGGGTTCCCCGTACCGAACGTGAGTAGCAGGGGTCATCAAAACAGGGCTGCCTGTCTGGGACTCAGAGAATCAATTTCTCTGATTCGAATGTCTTTGAAAAAAACTTCAGCTGCCTCACTTTGCAACTGGATCTTTCCCTTGGTTAAGGGAATTGATTCACCATCTTCGTCTACATAGCGAGAGTTTTTCAAGATCATCACAACCTCCCCATTCACCACGTGTAAACTTTTGCCCTCAAAGCAATACAGGTCGAGGGTGTTCCATTCACCAAATGGCTTCTCAAAGTTACCGCTGCGTAGACAATAATTTTTGTAAGGACTAGTCATACTTAGGGTCAGGTAATCTTGAGAAGCATGGGCCATCGGGTTAAGGTTGGACTCAGGCTTGTAGGCCCGAATGTCTATGGCAGAACTCGCTTGGCTCCAAAAATCACCCGTATGGCCTTCCATGATTTGGAACTCCTGGGACAACATCCAACTTCGCCAAAACTCTGCCCCCAGCGGTCCGACAGAATGATACAAAATGCCGGAATCCATTAGCTTGTCTTTTCTGATCGCCCATTTCTTATCGCCCCACTTGAATTTTAGCTGAAAATGATAGTTCTCAAATTTTTCCTTGGTGACCAAACATCCATAGTATTCTCCACTAACACGGATGATGAGGTCTTCTTCTTCCTGAATGGTCGTAAAGACATCATAGCCATGCGGATTCAACCCAATGGGAGCGATCAACTCTCCTTGTTCATCTCTAGGAGGGGTTCCGTCGTAGCCTATCTGGTGTTGAAAACTCAGATACCGATCCCACTTGGACAAATTACCGTCAATTAACTCGTCCCAAGAATAGTTAGCTGGCTCAACCGCATTTTGTCGGGTCTTCATTTGTGAGCAAGACAAAGCGATCAAGCATAGAGCGATGATTAGTCTACTTTGTTTCATTGTGTTTCTATCGATTAAGGATTTCCATCTACATACAGCTAACCTACTGATGATCAATTAGCTACCAACACAGAAAACATGATGAATTTGAATTAAAACTCAACTTTTAGCTTTTCTCCTATGGATCTTCCAGATCGGATGATCGAATGGGGGAATGTTTTTGGCTAATAGCAGATAGCTACCGAGCCCAACTGAGGCCAGTATCCCGAGATAAAGAATAGCAGGTGCAAAGTCTCCTCCCGCCACTAAATACCCAATAGCTACCGGCGTGATCGCGGCTGAAAGGCCATCTATGGTAATCAGAAGACCTTTGACCAAGCCCGTCAACCTTTCTGAAGCCAGAGAGGTTACCATGAGTCCCCCCATGGACGCCAGTCCATTCCCAAAAAGAGCGAGGGACAGGAAAGTCATCAAAATGATGGTAGAATCAGTAAAATTAGCTCCGGCTATGAAAATTGAGAAGAATAAGCCCGCAAGGATAGGAGCCCTTTTTGCGGCTGTGGTGGTGCGTCCTTTTTGCTCAAAATAAAATGAAACGGATCCGGCCATCAAGGCCCCTGCAAAGGCCGCGATGAAGGGGAATGAGGCCCAGAATCCCAATTGTATAAAATCTAAGCCCTGATCACGGACCAAGTAGATGGGAAACCAAGTAATAAAGAAGATAAACAGGGAACTTTGGCAAAACTGAATGATGAAAAGCCCCCAGAACTCTCTCTGAACAAGAACTTCCCGATAAGATTTGACAGAATGGATTGAGGATTCTTTTACCCTGGGTCTTTTACTTTTGCTGCTCTCTGTTGGAGAAATATATTCCAGTTCGGTTTGATTGACGCCCCTATGCTCCGTTGGATCTCGATAAATCGCATACCACAACAAAGCTGCACCCAGCCCTACCACCCCCGAACCCATCAATAGGCCTCTCCACCCTAGGTAGTTTTGGGTAATTATCAGCAAAGGGGTAAAGCAAGCTAAACCGAGATAGGGAGCGGATGTGTATACAGACTTGGCCCCATACTGTTCCTGCTCTGGGAACCAACTTTTCACAATTTTTTCATTCACCCAATATGAAGAGGCATCAAACACCCCCATCAAGGTTCGCAAGCCAATGAACGCGGTCAAGGAGTTGATCGCCCCAAGAGCTACGGTTGCCATGGACCAAGCAACTAAGAATAGAGAGTTCAATAGCCTAGAGCCAACAAAATTCCCCAACACCTTACTTGAAAAATGGGCTGTGAATAGGGTCCAGGCAAAAGCTGAGAATACAAATCCCAATTGTATGGTTGAGAAGCCAAGTTCTTGTTGAAAGGCTACCGCAGCCACCGATAGGTTGCTTCTCCCTACGTAGCTGACGACTACCGTGAAGAAAATTAGGATAAGAATTGAGTATCTCTTAAAGGTGGGCTCAGTCACAGATATTGGGCCTTGAGTAGTTAGTTCAGGACACCAATTTCTATCTAACTGCCGCTTTTTAGAGGGTCAGGATCTCCCAATTAACGACACAGATGTTCCAACTAAGGGATAATTTCACACGTGATGGGCCTTGTGCTTATTGATGTACTCACGAGGACTCATTCCAAACATTTGTTTGAAACACTTTGAGAAATAAGACCGATTGGTAAAGCCGACTTCGTAAAGGATCTCGGTGATGTTCAAGTGACTTTCTCTCAAATATACAGCAGCCTTCTTGACCTTATAAGCTCGGATGAACTCGTTGGCAGATAGGCCGGTAGTAGACTTGAGCTTCCGATAAAACTGCATGCGACTGAATCCCAAATCTCTATGAAGCTGAGTAACCGTAAAATCAGGATTAGATAGGTTTTGCTCAATTATTCCTTCTACTTCTTGCAGAAACTTTTTTTCAACATCACTAATGCCAAGCTTCTGAGAATCTAGTTTGATGTTTCCTTCCTCATACTTTTCTTTCAAGGCCTCTCGCTGTTCCAGTAATTTCTGGGCCCTCACTTTGAGATGTTGATGATGAAAGGGTTTAGGTATATAGGCATCTGCGCCGAATTGGAGTCCTTCGATACGATGCTCAATGGAGGACCGGGCCGTCAGCAATATCACGGGAATGTGATCAGTGACTGGATTAGATTTCAACCTTCTACAGAGGGTAATGCCATCCATCACAGGCATCATCACATCGCTGATGATCAGATCAGGCACCTCGGATTGAGCAATCTGTAAGCCAGTATGGCCATCTTTGGCTTGGAGGATTCGGTATTCATTTTCAAATACCTTGCAAACGAAAGCCAGCATGTCAGGGTGATCCTCCACGATCAATAAAACAGGTAATATCTGTGGCCTTGTTAGGGGGTAATTTAAATCGAGAGAAGTCTCTTGGGACAAGTGATAAGATGGGTATGAGCCTAGGAGGCTATCAGGTGAGGAGTAAATGTCCAAAAGGCCGGTATTTTTTTGATCCAAGCACAAATGATTCCCTCCTAAGGGGAGGCGAATAATGAAGCGACTTCCTTTTCCCTCCTCGCTCTGCAAGGAGATATCCCCATGATGGATAGAAACCAGCTCTTTGGTCAGCGCGAGTCCAATTCCAGAACCCAATTGGGCGGAATAACTTTTCGAATCAATCTGGTAGAAACGATCAAAAACTCTCTTTGACTGATCAGGTGGAATGCCAGGTCCCGTGTCCTCCACCACCAATTCTACAAACCCTGCCGCCAGTGCATCGGGCAAAGAGGTAGGGAGTTGGTCCATTACCTTCTTAACCGTTACCCTTATTGCTCCGCCTGATGGGGTATATTTGATTGCATTGGATATGAGGTTGTTGAGGATTTTTTCCAGCTTATCTTGATCAAACCAAGTCCTGGCCTCTCTTTCATCCGTACCAAAGCTAAGAGTTATGTTTTTGTCCTTAGCTAGTACCTCAAACGAATGGGTAAGCCTTTTGCTGAAAGCAAGTATATCTCCAAATGAAGCATTCAGCTTGACTTCGGCTGACTCAATTTTTCTAAACTCAAGAATTTCATTGATCAAACGCTTTAATTGCCGAGCGTTGCGTTCCATCATTTGTAAAGAGCTTTTCATGCTGGCGTCAAGTTGCCTCCTGCTCAAAAGCTGCTGCAAAGGGCCCAAAATAAGGGTCAACGGCGTTTTGAACTCATGGGAAACATTGGTGAACAGCCGGAGCTTGATCTGATCAATCTCTTTGTTTCGCTCATATTCTAGCTTCTCGTGGCGATGCTTAGACCTTACATGGCTGAAATAGACAAAGCCAATGATCACCAATAAAATCAGCGAAACGATCAGTATGGTCCTTTGTAGGAACTGGACTTCGTCCTCATGCATCAACTGAGCAATGCGCTTCTCCCGGAGCAACTTCTCTCGATTTTCTTGTTCTTTGCGAAAATCATCTAGGATTTCCAGCAAGGGGCGATTGTTCTCACTACGACTGTCAAATATCTTGACGTCCAATTCTTTTGCTTTGCTCAAGCTCTGGTAAGCAAGTGAAAACTCATTGGTACTGGCATATAGGTCTGCCAGCTTTTCATGGACCAGGGGAGTAAAATCTAAGTGGCTGTTATATCGCTCAGAAATTGCCAAGGCCGCCTGGTAACAGGACTCGCTTTCCCGATAGTTTTTCAGAGCTTTATGGGTATCGCCCGTATAGGTCAGTAGCAGGACCTGATTGGCGGGACGATGTTCTTCAAACCAGGGTTTGATTTCCTGGAACATGGCCAGTGCCTCCAGGTATTTTTGTTCCTCTTTCAACAGATAGGCTTGCTCAAGCTTTAGCTTGGGCAGATCAATTTCCTCAAATCCGGGATCGAAAAACAAAAAGCAACTATCTAAGTATTTTTGGGCCAGCTCGGGATCGTTGAGCTCACGATAGGTCGCACAGATCGAGTAGTAATGCTTTACCAAACTGGCTTGGCTGTGGACCCCTTGCGCTACCTGTTTTTTGGTAATGTCTAGGGACAAGCCCAGGTAATGAAATGCTTCTTCTTTTCTTTTGAAAAAACTGTAATACCTTCCTAGGTCTATGTAGACATAAGCCCTCTCATCTTCCAGGTTGGCTTCGTTGGCCAAAATCAAGGCTTTCCAAAGTTTTTCGTATGACTCTCTATAGTTGCCTAGATGACCGGATATTCCTGCCCAAAGCATGAGAGTCCGGATAGCACCAGAGGTATCTCCAGCCTCGATATAGGTTGAGTATCCCTGAAGAAGGAGAGAAATAGCGCTATCCGGATTTTGCGTACGCGTTATTTGTGCGGCCTCAAACAGGGAATCCCCCTCTTCGACCTGGGTTAAATCGTTGAACGCGAATAATTGAGTTGAGAGGCCAATTAAGAGTAGAAGCTGTAGTCCAAGGGATTTCATATAAGTAGTAGTTGCTACTCTCTAATATAAGGCTCCTTTCACATATAAACTCAACTCACTCGCCTGGGTCTTCTCCTTTTGCGGTATGGATGCTTCTTCGCTTTCCGCTAAATCGGCGGATGTACTGGTAGTCATAGCTACGATACTCATGGGTCAGTCCCCAATCCAGTGCCGCAAGTGGTGCTTGCTCATGTTCCAAGCTCCTATTCAAGCCAATGGCATGTGGAGCCCCCTTAATCACCGACATGATATCAAAATTGATCCCATCTGGTGACCACTGAATGGTGTTTTTCTCTGGGCCGTCAGTGGTGATCAGCGAGGCGATACCTCCCTGATAGGGCCAGACGCATATTTCATGACCGCTGTTAGAAATGGGATTATAGGGTGATTTTACATAGGGCCCAAGCGGGTCTTCGGCAATGGCTACCCCATGCCGGATTTCCCTGCCACCAAAGGTGATTTCTTCTCCCATGCGCTCTCCTTTGTAATAGAGGTAAAACTTCCCGTTGTAGAACATCAAGCAGGGATCATGGACTTTGTGGCTATCAAAATCCCCCTTTTTCTCAACTAAGAAGCGGTTGTCTGAATCTCCTTTCCAGGTTCCATTATCTGCAGGACTCAGAATAGGCTCTTCGCTTTTAGTCCAGGGACCATGAGGAGAGTCGGCCCAAGCAATACCTACTTGGTTCTTTACCCGGGCACTATAAGGAGACTTCACCGTTTGATAAGTTAGGTAGTATTTTCCTTCGTGAGCCAAAATCTCTGTAGTAAAAACCGAGCGATCATCATAAGAACCTTTGGGGCCTCTTTTAACCGCTAGTCCTTCTTCCTTCCAGGTCCACCCATCATCGGAGGTCGCATACCAAATGTCACATCGATCCCAAGGGAAAACTTTGTCTTCCTCAATATTTCCCGCAAACCCATCGGTAGGGCCTACACTTTTGCTATACCACACAAAATACTTTCCGTCAACTTGGATCACAGCACTAGGATCTCTTCTTACCACCCCTTCTTCGTAAGCCAAATCCCCCTTCAAATCAAAAACCTGAAACTCTCCAAACCACTCGTTGCTTCGCTGAGGCCAAGCGAGTGCCCGCTTGGATGCAGCACTGAGATGATTGCCATCCGTTATTCCCAATCGATCAAGATCTTCTTGAGAATATGATATTTCGGTCTCTCCATTGGGATCCTGGGCCTTGATTTTGCATCCAGTCATAACCATGGTCATGGTAAGGCCTAAAACAGATAGTATCACGGCCGCCTTCCATTTCCAGATACGGAATTTTGTCATAATTCAAATTGTTTAAGGGGTATAGCAGTTTCATTGGTCGATAATAAAAGTGCCTAATTACTTCGGAAAACTGCCATTCATATCGCACAATTAGTAACACACATTTCCCATGTGCAATCTGTGTTAGTCTTTGGGATATAAGAACTCTTTCATCTGTGTGTCACTTAAGAACTTCTGCACACTAGACAACAAGGACAAAACTACTAACAGATAAAACATGTCTTTTCTCACCCTACCCTCTAAGCAAAGCGGAGGAACTTCCTTTATCCTCAGCCCTGAGTTCTGCACCAAACGGCATCACCCATTATACGCTACAGTGCCCCTGCCGCCCCGCCTGGTGATCCCCATCAATCGACAAATTCTCCCCTAGCGACCTATCGAGGAGGCAAATGAACCGAGGGGAACTTGTGTGTCTATTCTACTGAAACGCAGGCTTTTAGGTTTTCATTGAAGCCATACACCTTCGCCAAAGACTAGGATTAATCTGCCTTTGTACGGTATCGCATTTCAACTCGATTCATCCGGTATCCCACTGAGAACAGTTCTCCATTGAGACGAGCTCAGCATGACGGGTTTGGAGAAATTTTACCAGCCAGAATCCGGTATGACCAAGGCAAACAGCCCTGCTAGAGGGATAGCACCCATCTAGACAAAAGAAATCCATATGCATTCCTACATGTATTAAACCGAAAAAAACTAGACGCGTGCGGATTATGTCGAAAATCAAATTCAGGCCCAATCGAAAAGAGATGCCAACGCCCCTTTTCCATAGGTATCAGCCTCTTCACTCCCATAGAAAGTGAGAATTGCGGCTAAAGAATACTGCTTACCTAATCACATGTTAAACCACTAATTCAACCAAGTTTATGGAGAGAGAACCACTACAAAAATGGAAAGCCATTTTTTTGCCTTTCCTCGTGCTTATGCTCCTCCCTATGGCAATGTTTACTCAAAACATAGCCGTAAAGGGGAACGTCACTTCGGCAGAGGGGGAACCCTTGGTCGGAGTATCCGTCGTCGTTAAAGATGCCAACATTGGTGCACTGACTGATGATGATGGAAACTTTAGTCTCCAAGCCCCAAGTGATGCGGCCTTGGTATTCAGTTATATCGGCTACGCTAAACAAGAAGTACCCATTGAGGGGCGTACCAATATCAATATACAGCTAACCCCTGGCGACAACACCCTAGATGAAGTCATTGTGGTTGGGTACACATCAAGAAGAAGAGGCGATATATCTGGGGCGGTGACCACGGTCAACAAAGATTTCGTGGATCAGCAAGGGGTAGCCAACCTTTCCAAGGCCTTGCAAGGAAGTACCTCTGGACTCACTGTAGTTGCAGGTACCAATCCCGGTTCCAATGCTCAAATCAGGATTCGCGGACTAGGGACGATCAACAACAACAACCCCCTATGGGTAGTAGATGGGGTATTTGACGCACCACAACCTCCACCGTCCCAAGTAGAATCCATTCAAGTGTTGAAAGACGCTGCAGCAACGGCCATCTATGGAGCCCGAGGTGCCAACGGGGTAATTCTAGTTACGACCAAGAAAGGTAAATCCGGCCAAAAGCCCATGGTAGAGTTCAGTCTCCGGACTGGGGTAGTCTCCCCCAATTCAAAGTATGACATTTCTACCGATCCCGAAGAGATTGGTCTGATGCTTTGGCTAGAGCAAACTAACGATGGCATCGAGCCTGCCCACCCTCACTTTACCTTTGGGTCCGAGCCAAGTGCCCGGGTAAATGATTTCCTGTTTCCCAACGGTGCCAACGAAGGTGATCCCGGGACGGATTTATCCTTGTATAACCAGCAGGATTATCCCCTCACTCGATCTACCGCAACGGGTACGGACTGGCTAGACGTGATCTATCAAAATGGCCTTACCCAAGACTACAACGTCTCGGTGACAGGAGGCAATAGCAAAACCCAGTATGGATTCATGGGGAACGTTCTACAAGAAGAAGGCCTGCTCCAGTTCACTAATTTCACTCGCTATTCTTTGCGGTCCAACCTTACCTCACGCATCACCGATTGGCTAAACGTCGGCCAAGTCTTAGGAGTGACCTTTACGGAATCCAAAGGATATAATTCCAACAATGGCAATGGCATCTTTCGCCTCATCAATGAAGTAAGTCCCCTCATCCCTGTGTATGATGAAGGTGGCAACTTTGCTGGCGGAATCGTAGGGGGCTCTCTCAACGACGGTCCAAATCCCCTGGGCCAACTTTCTCGCCTGCAAAACAACTACGGCAGAAACTTCAACATGACGGGTAACTTCTTTGGCGAAGTGAACCCCATCGAAGGGCTTTCAATCAAGACTTTGTTTGGCTACAACATCAACAATGGCTCCAACTTTGGGCCTAGACTTCCGGACTGGGAAAACACCAATGGTGCTCGATCCATTTCTCTCTCAGAAGGCTCTAACAACAACATTACCTGGAACTGGTCCAATACGATCAGCTACGACAAAACCTTCAATGAGACCCACAGCATCAGTTTGCTGCTCGGGGCAGAAGCCAGGAGGACATCCGGGAGATTTATGTTTGCCTCTCGCGATGGATTTTTCTCTGACGACCTAGAGTTCTTGGTGTTGAGTGCAGGTGAGACCAATCAACAAAATGGAAGCTCCGGCTTCGAAACCGCCACTCTTTCTCAGTTTGGTCACGTGCAGTATGGCTACCAATCCAAGTACTTGTTTGATGCGACTTTAAGAAGAGATGGCTCTTCTGTTCTAGGCGAAGATAAGTGGGGCATATTCCCGGCCTTCTCTGCCGCATGGCGGATCAGCGAGGAGTCTTTCATGAAATCCATTGGTTGGATCAATGACCTAAAATTGAGGGGAAGCTGGGGACAATCGGGTAATGACCGGACCAACAATGCCTACAACTCCTTCTCGACCTTCAACTCTGGCCTTGGAACCTCCTTCTATGCCATTGATGGTTCTGACAACAACATTACCCTTGGTTATCAGTCCTTGGCTATCGGCAACCCCAACGCCAGGTGGGAGACCACAACTACCACAAACCTGGCGGTGGATGCGACCTTATTCAACAGCCTAGACATCACCGTGGACCTTTGGAGCAAGAACACCGAAGACATGCTCTTCAACGTTCAGATCCCGGCAGTGGCAGGTATCGCCATTCCCCCGGCGGTGAACATTGGCTCCATGGAAAATCGAGGGATTGATGTCACCTTGGATTATCGCGGCAACATTACCCGCGATTTGAAATTTGACTTGGCGGTAAACTTTACCCGTTATCAGAATCAGATCACGGAACTTTCTGGCATCGAAAACGACTTCCTGGCGGGTGCAAGCCTACGGGGACAGGTTTATACCCGCGCCCAAACTGGCTACGCTTTCCCACAATTCTATGGCTACGTAGTCGATGGTATTTTTCAGACGGAAGAAGAAGCCAATTCCCACCCAGAAAATGGCTCCTATAACGAGCCCGGCAACCTCAAAGTCCGAGACGTTAACGGTGATGGGGAAATTACCCCAGAAGACAGAACCTTTATTGGCTCTCCCCACCCAGATTTCACCGCTGGGCTCCGATTCGGCCTTGAGTTCAAAGGATTGGATTTCAATGCTACTTTCTACAGCAGTGTAGGACATGACATTGTCAATTACACGGCCCGCTTTCGGCGTTATGGCCTATTCCAAGGGCCAAAGTCTCCCGATCGCTTGTACAACTCTTGGGGCAGTCCTTTTCTCGACGACAATGCCAACGCCGTCTTGCCCAAAGCTTCTGCGACGGTTGACTTTGAGCAAAACGCTTCTACAGAGTACGTTGAAGACGGATCCTTTCTACGCTTACAAAACATCCAGCTAGGCTATAACCTACCTAGTAGCTTTTTAAACAAGGCGAAGATTGGAGGAATACGGATCTATGTCATGGGGGAAAATCTCTTTACCCTGACCAATTATACAGGGCTAAACCCTGAGATCATAGGAGGGGACATCAACCGAGGTGTGGACATCGGCATATGGCCAGCTGCTGCCCGATACATGGTGGGATTGAACGTCAGGCTGTAGTCAACCCTTAATCTACAAAGAATTAAAATTCAAAAACATGAAACATATTTTCAAACTCTCATTTCCTATTCTCTTCCTGGTAATGACATCGGGATGTGAGGAGTTTTTGGACTTGAAACCTATTGGATCAGTTAATGAGGTAGTGTTACAGACGGAAGAAGGTGCTCAGGCATTGTTGATTGCTGCCTATTCGCTCTTAGATGGCTATGCGGCAGGAGACCCAATTGACGGTTCCATGGGCGCCGCTTCTGGCACCAACTGGATCTGGGGTGATGTACCCTCTGATGACATGTACCGAGGTGACCAAACAGGTGGCTGGGCCGAGGTCAATAACATTGAAAGATATGAGGTACAGGCTACCAATGACTGGCTCAACCGAGGCTGGGCCCGCTATTTCGACGCCGTTTCTAGAGCTAACGACGTCCTCAGGGTGCTAGGGGAGTCTGGAGATGCCATTGATACAGACGTGGCAAGGCAAATCGAAGCGGAGGCAAGATGGCTTAGAGCTTGGTATCACTTCCAATTGCGGATCAAATTTGAAAAAGTACCCTACATCACTGAAGATGTAGATCCGCTCACGGTATCCAACGATCGGGAGATATGGGATGACATCGAGGCCGACATCCAGTGGGGAATTGACAACAACATGGAGGAAACCCCGGCTGAAGTTGGGCGCGCCTCTCGTTGGGCAGCCAAAGCCTTCAAAGCCAGGGTGCATCTATTCCAGCAAGAATACAGCGAGGCCAAACCTCTGCTAGATGACATCATCAACAATGGCCCTTTTGAGTTGATGGAACACTTCTATGACAACCACAGTGAAGAATTTCAAAACAACAAGGAGAGCATTCTGGACATTCAGTATTCCGTCAACGATGGAGCGTCTATTCACAACTCTGGGGTGGACCACCAAACCCTGTTTACCCGAAAGTTGGGTTTCTGCTGCGACTACTCTGCTCCTTCCCTCGACTTATTTAACGCATTTAAGGTAGACGCCAACGGTTTGCCTTTGCTAGAAACCTTCCAGAATGATCTGTTAACAGAGGATCACAACATTCTCTTTAACCAAGATTTTACGCCTACCGACCAGCTCCTAGACCCTAGGGTGGATTGGACCATCGGCCGGAGAGGTATTCCCTTCTTAGATTGGGGACCATTTACCGGCAGTGACTGGATGCTGGATCAATCTGCCATGGGACCATTTTTGAACAAGAAGATCCATTTCTTCAAGCGAAATGAGGGCACGATCAAGACCTCTGATTGGTGGTGGGCTGGCGGCCTGAATGGAGACAACTTCAACCTTTTCCGCCTATCTCACATCATCCTTTGGCGAGCTGAGGTTGCAGTAGAAGAAAATGACCTGAACTACGCGCTAGAATTGGTCAATCAAATTCGAGAGCGTGCAGCCGATGACATTGTCATGGGTAAAATCAGCAACACCAATTTTGCAGCGGGATACGTCCTAGACATAGACGAGTCTCAGCCAGCGGCCAACTACAGCCTAGGACTATACCCATCATTCCCAGATCAGGACTTTGCCCGCAAAGCCGTCCGGCACGAGATCAGGCTTGAGTTTGCGTTGGAAGGAATGCGCTTTTTTGATTTGGTACGCTGGGGAATCGATGCTGAAACCCTGACCAAGTATCTGGAAAGCGAGAATGGAATCCGACCTTGGATGAACGGCGCGACTTATGACGCCGGACAAGATGACCACTGGCCAGTTCCACAAATCCAGCTAGACCTTCAGCCTGGCGTGTTGGTCCAAGACCCTGCACACAATTGATGTGATGCCTAGCAATATGAGCCACGCTGCATGTTGGACGTGGCTCATATTGACTCCTGGTATAGACAATCAACTTCAGGAAATCTTATATGCTCAAACTGGTAAAATGTTTCCCTCGCGGGTGGCCATATCTATTTGTTAGCCTTTGCTGCGGCTGGGGCTCAATGGCTTGTTCTGGAGGCGTTGACCATGCTTCTGTACAAGGAGTAGATCCAGCTAACATCCAACTGTTTCAGGAGTTGCCGGCAGATAAGACCCAGCTTATCTTTGAAAACACCCTTGTCGAAAACAACCGCATCAACATCCTCAACTACCTCTACTATTACAACGGCAGTGGAGTAGCGGTTGGAGACATCAATCAAGATGGCCTGCCAGACATATACTTTGGCGCCACTACCAAGCCTAATAAGTTATTTCTCAACAAAGGCAACCTAGAGTTTGAGGACATTACCCTCACGGCTGGAGTTGCGGGAGATTATGGCATCACTACGGGGGTGAGCTTCGTGGATATCAATCAAGATGGCTTGCTGGACATCTATGTTTGTAAGTCTGGGGTAGAAAGTGAACGCTATCGGGCCAACCAACTCTTCATTAACCAGGGTAATTTGAGCTTCGTCGAAGAAGCCAACAAATATGGTTTGGCAGATGCCTCATTTTCAAATCAAGCCTATTTTTTTGACCTGGACCAAGACCATGATCTAGATATGTACTTGGTCAATCACCCGGTAGATTGGCCCAACATCAACAAGATCATGACGGGTGATCAAAACCAAGACGGCTTTCACTATCATTTTTCTGATAAGCTTTACCGGAATAATGGAAAGGGAAAATTCGAAGACATTACGCAAGCCGCCGGGGTCCTGAACCGCAGTTGGGGCCTTAGCGCGACCATCGGGGACTTTAACGAGGATCAACTGCCCGACATATACGTCGCCAATGACTTTATCAAACCTGACAACCTCTACATCAATCAAGGAGATGGTACTTTTCAGGATCAGCTTTCGGAGTTCTTTCCTCACATTTCGTTTTTCTCCATGGGGACTGACTACGCAGACATCAACAACGATGGCAACAATGACTTATACGTGGCCGACATGGCCATGAGCGGTCATGTCCGCTCCAAGCGGAACATGGGATCGATGAGCACCGAAAACTTCCAGACAATCATCCGCCGGGGCTATCACTACCCCTATTCAAGCAATACCCTTCAGCTGAACCTAGGCAAACAATCCTTTGCGGACATTGCTCAAGCTGCGGGGGTGGCCAAAACTGATTGGTCCTGGGCCCCCCTCCTGTTTGACTGCGACAACGATGGGCACAAAGATCTTTTTGTTTCTAATGGCATTTACCGGGACATCATTGACAACGACTTTTTGATCCATAAAGCCAACTATGACCAAGGAGAGAAGAGGAACTACTACGATGACTTACTCTCTCAAATCCCCCAAACCGAGGTGAAAAATTATTTTTTTCAGAACCAGGGAGACCTCACATTTTACGACTTGAGCAAAAACTGGGGGATCACAAAGCCGACCAACTCTAATGGTGCAGCCTATGCGGATCTAGACAACGATGGAGACCTCGACTTGGTCATCAACAACCTCAACGAACCCGCCCAGCTATATGAAAACCGATGCAGCCAGGAAATAGGCAACCATTATTTAAAAATAAAGCTAACCGGTCCAGCAGGCAATCTTGGAGCCTATGGCTCACAAGTCTTGATCACTTATGGTGACGATGAGCTTCAACGGGTAGACATGCAGCCCAACCGAGGCTATCTTTCCTCCGTCGATCCAGTGTTGCATTTAGGTTTGGGCAAGGTCAGAAACATCAAAAAATTAGAAGTCATCTGGCCAGACGGCAAAAGGAGTCAGGTACAGAAGGTCAAGATCAATGGCCTGATTCACCTGACTTATGCAGATGCTAAATCCTACTCCGATGCGAAGAGCCTGTCTCGGCCTATCTTCTCAGATCTTACGACTGACTATGGACTCAATCACCTGCATCAAGAAAAGATCTACGATGATTTTGAAAGGGAACTCTTGCTTCCGCACAAGCTGTCCCAAAACGGCCCTTTCCTATCTGTGGCCGACGTAAACGGGGATGGGCTGGAGGATTTCTTCATAGGTGGTTCGGCGGGCTATCCTGGGGCGCTTTATTTGCAGCAAGATTCACAGCGGTTCATCCCCGGTAGTGAGGCAACTTTCCACCAAGACCGGGCCTATGAAGACCAGCGATCCATCTTCTTTGATGCAGATCAAGATGGTGACCAGGACCTATACGTCGTCAGCGGCAGCAATGAATTTACTCGCACACACATGCTGCAAGACCGGCTTTACCACAACGATGGAAAAGGCAACTTTACCTCTGCGACATCTTCTCTGCCCCGCATAACGGCCAGTGGCTTAGCGGTAGCAGCCCATGACATTGACTCAGATGGAGACCTGGACCTGGTGGTGGGAGGGCGAGTCGTACCAGGTAAATACCCTAGCTCCCCCCAAAGCTATGTACTAGAAAACCAATCAGGCACGTTTGTCAACCAAACCCAAAAAATAGCCCCTTTATTCGCCTCCTGGGGCATGATCACTGACCTCCAATTTTCAGATTATGATGGAGACGGTGACGCGGACTTGATGGTGATAGGAGAATGGCTACCCATTACCTGGTTCATCAACGAGGGAGGGTTATTTCATTCCCATACTTCCATTCCCAATAGCGAAGGTTGGTGGTTTAGCCTCGCCGCAGGGGATGTGGATCAGGACGGGGACGTGGATTACGTTGTTGGAAATGTAGGGGCTAACAACAAGTACAAGCCATCTCAAGAGAGCCCCTTACATCTCTATTACAACGATTTTGATGGCAATGGAACGGGAGACATTGTGCTGTCAAAAAAAGATCAGCAAAGCCTTTTTCCTGTCAGGGGCCGCGAGTGCAGCAGCCAACAAATGCCCTTTATCAAGGATAAATTTCCCGACTACGCCAGCTTTGCCATCGCGCCTCTAGATAAGATCTACGACCCAGAAAAACTGGCCGATGCCATCCATCTGAAAGCCCATGAGTTCAAGAGCGTGTTGCTGCTCAACCGAGGCCGGGGACAGTTTGATTTGCAATACCTACCAACGATGGCCCAGCTGAGCCCCCTAATGGGATTAGAAATTGAAGACCTTGATGCCGATGGGCAGCTAGACATATTGGGAGCGGGCAACTTTTACGTGACCGAAACCGAGACCATTCGCTACGATGCAGGATCTGGAGTTTTGCTATCGGATGATGGCCAAGACCATTTCACTTCGTTACCAGCAACCCAAAGCGGCGTGCATCTTCCAACTGATGTCAGACATACAGCCAAGATCCAGTTGGCAGACGGAAGTTGGGGAGTCTTGGTGGCCAGCAATCAAGCCACCTTGAGGTTAGTGGTGAGGAGTCAGAGAGAACCAAATTAACCACGGCATGAACCCTTTTTCCTTTCCTCAGTGGATAAAAAAGACTGGTTACGCAGGAGGACTCCACTTACTCTTTGCGATATGTCTCCCGGCCATGACCCAGGCTCAAGTTTTCCAACCGACTGCTCTCAGTGCTTTAGAAGGCATGCACAGCAACTGGGGATGCGCGGTAGCCGATTACGACCAAGATGGTGATTTGGATGTTTTTATCACGGCCTATGATCCCTTTGAAGCCAATAAGCCCCAAACTTGGAGTCGCCTGCTGCAAAACAAAGGCTCCTCGCTCTGGGTAGATGCCACGAAAGCAGCTGGGTTGGACCAACAGTATCAAAGTACCGTCTCAGCCGGTAACAAAATTGGCGTTTCCTGGGGCGACTATGACAACGATGGCTTTCCAGATCTACTTTTAACCCATGCGGGCCATCTCCAATTGTATCACAACCTCCAAGATGGAACTTTTGAGGAGGTCAGCCGACAAGCTAAGCTTAGAACCTGCCACGCCTGTGTAAATACCAGTGCCCTGTGGTGGGATTATGATGGAGATGGTTGGTTAGATCTGTATATCAGCGACTACCAAAACACCAATCGCCTTCACCGCAACCGAGGTGACGGCACCTTTCTAGACGTAACCCGCAGTACCGGGCTGGGCGATGATGGAAGCACCTGGTGTAGTGTAGCCTTTGATGTCGATCGAGATGGCTGGATGGACCTATACGTGATCAATGACTATGGCTTTAGTCGCTTATATCTCAACGAGGAGGGCCAAGCCTTTCGCGAAGCAACTCAAGATCATGGTTTGGTCAACACGGGAGATGCCATGGGTGTGGCCATTGGCGACTATAACACCGATGGAAATTTTGATTTCTACATCAGCAACATCTCCGAATTTCAACCCAATCCCCTCTTTAAAGGAAGCAAATCAGGTGCTTTCACCAATGAAGCCCAAGCACAGCAAGTCGAATATGCAAACTGGGCCTGGGGAGTCCAACTTTTCGATGCGGATCACGACGGAGATGAGGACCTATACGTAGTCAATGGTTTTGGCAACCTGACCTACACCAACAAATTTTTCAAAAGTCAATGGGCCCAAGGTACCCCCCATTTCGTGGACTGGTCTGCTGAATCAGCCTGTAACGGTGAGGCCCATGGCATGGGCGTAGAGTCTTTTGACTACGATCAGGATGGAGACTTGGACCTCTTGGTCGCCAATACCAACGACAAACCCACGCTTTATACCAATGTTGGCGTCGCGGGCAACACCAACTGGCTGCAGGTAAAGCTAGAAGGCACCCAATCCAACCGTGATGCCTATGGAGCCATCGTCAAAGTAACGGGTGCCGGGCGCTCTTTTTACCGATACCACCATGGAGCAGGCCTTATGTCTCAGAGCAGTAAGCCCATTCACTTCGGGTTGGGTACCATGGACGAGATCGATACTTTGACCATTTATTGGCCTAGTCAGGCCATAGATAGATACCATGGAATTTCTGGCAATCAAACGGTTTCGGTCATCGAAGGCTCCCGGATTGAGCTTGACTCACTCCCAGAAGAATCCCCTCTTCTTCAAGATAAATTTCTAGTTCGACAGGTATATCCGAATCCCTTTGAGGCTGAGGTTTTTATTGAGCTTCAGACACCAGGCAAGGGGTTCCTTCACTTCCAGATCATTTCCCCATCAGGAACAAGGATTTATCAACGGGAAGAGGAGGTCGCAACGACTGGATTACAAAATCTTACTTGGAATGGCCTCAACCAAGCAGGAAAGAAGGTAGCAAGTGGCCTGTACTTCTACCGAATCTCTCTAGATGATCGACTGCTCACGGGTAAAATATGGATGCGATGAGGCCAAGTATCCAAAACTCAAATAGCATATGAACCGATTCTTAGAAAAAACAGCCTGCTTTCTAATCTTCGCTTGCCTCATTCTATCAGGTTCAAGGCCAAAAGCCCAAACCTTTGTAGAAGTGAGCAGTCAGCTAGGAATCGACGCCTACGGAGTAGACCGCCACATCATGGGTGGAGGCGTCGCTTTCTTCGACTACAATCAAGATTATTATCCAGATATTTTTGTGGTGGGTGGCGAACGCAGCAACGCCCTATATCGCAACAACTGGGACGGCACCTTCTCCAACGTCAGCAAGCAAGCAGGCGTGGAGTTACCTCGCAGGACCACCTATGGCATCGCCGTAGGAGATGTGGACAATGATGGGGATGAGGATATTTTTCTTACTACGGGCGTAAATGAACCCAACATCCTACTTGAAAACCAAGGAGATGGCACCTTTGTCGATATTTCCCGAGTCGCTGGCATCAGGGAGTATGCCTGGAGCACTTCAGCCAGCCTGGGGGACATAGATCAGGATGGCCTGCTAGACATCTACGTAGCCAACTACGCCGACTTTGTGGCCTATCCCTTTGCCTCCAACATCGACCAGTGTACCCCTAATTTTCTCTATAAAAACCTGGGCAACAACAAATTTGTCGATGTGGCTACGGAAATGGGAGTAGCCGATGTCGGCTGTGGCTTGGCTGTCGCTCTGACCGATTGTGACAACGACCACGACATAGACATCCACGTCGTCAATGACTTTGGGGGCACTTTCGAGCCCAACGAGCTCTACCTCAATCAATTCCCCAGTCCAGGCTTTAGCAGATCTCCTGCCGCCGCCAATATTCAGGTGGGAATCAATGGAATGGGCATTGCCATTGGAGACCCTGATGAAGATGGAGACTGGGACTATTACGTGACCAATATGGGAGACAATCCCTTTTTTGAAAACCAACAGGATGGATATTTTCAAGACGTTGCCCATTCAAGAGGAGTAGCCAATCCTGATGGAACTAGCTGGGGAACAGCCTTTTTCGACTTTCAAAATGACACCTATCTAGACCTCCTAGTGGCCAATGGTGAAGTAGTCGTAACTCCTCACCAAAATCATGAAAACCGGCTTTTTCTCGGTTCGTCCCACCCCACTTTCGCCAACGTTTCGCAAGCCGAGGGCCTATCTAACCCTAGCAACTGCCGGGGATTGAGCATAGCTGATTACGACAATGATGGGGACTTAGATCTCATGTTTGGGGTCATCGCTAGAGAAGAAAACGCCCACTCTAATACCCTGATCTATCAAAATCGCCAAGCAAGTGAAAACCATTGGTTAAAAGTCAAACTCCAAGGGACCCAGAGCCATCGAAATGGTTATGGCAGTCGACTCAGAGTAGTCATGGGAGAGCGAAGCCTAATTAGAGAAGCCGATGGAGGTTCAAGCTACTTGTCACATAACAGCCACGAGATACACGTTGGCTTAGGTCAATCAAAGCGTATTGACAGTCTCCTCATCACGTGGCCCGGGGGTCACCAGGATGTGTACCTCGACCTAGTTGCAGACCAGCAAGTTATCGCCATAGAAGACCGGGGATTGATGCCTTACAGCCATCAAATCGCATCCATTCAACAAGGAGATAGTGTACTCCTCGGAAACGACTTCGAGACTGAGTCCGGGATTTATCATCAGAAGATATGGCGAGAAGATGCTTCTGACAGCGCCCTTTTAATCACCAAACTTCAAGTCATAGACCCTCCCAATAATCCAAAATCCTTTTTTGTAGCTCCTAACCCTTTTCAAGGGATATCACAGCTACACTACAGCTTATCAGAAGAAAGCCAGGTTTCCATCTCTGTATACAGCATGGATGGAAGACAGCTCCAAACCTTTTTTGACGAGCCACAACCAAAGGGAGCCTATGTCTACCAGTTGGATCAATTCTCATTTGCTGCGGGCCTATATGTATTTCGTCTCCAAATCAATACCGAGACCTACCTAGCAAAGGCTGTGAAAGTAGAATGACTCCGGTATGGGTATAGGTCAACTTGAACCGCCTAACTGTGCTGGCGTCGGAGCGAGATCTGCCAAACTAAACTTGAAACTACCTGCTAATTATCACCTCACATACATTCAATATGGAAAACACGAAGCTGTACTCCTTCATGCTAATTACTATTTTTCTTTTGCTGAGTTGTGGCGCCGAAACGCCTACTCCTTTGCCTGAACCTGAGCCCGAGCCTGGCCTCACAGCAGAGGATTTTGAAAACATGGATCCTACCCTACCCTCCTTTGTTTCCATCAATAACACCACTCCAGAAGACATGGAGTGGGTCATGGTTGGAGAGTTAAGCGATGAGTTTGATACCTGGGACCGGACCAAATGGTTCAACTCTTATTGGAACTATGGCGAGACTCCCGTATGGATGACGGATCAGAATTCTGGCGTGTCTGATGGCAAACTCTGGATCAAGGCCACCCTACGCAATCATCCCGATAGATGGTTTCAAACCGCCAGGGTTCATTCTTGGACCAAAATCAGCTATCCTATGTACACCGAGTGCAGCATGAAGACCGCGCACATTTCCGCCTTTAACACCTTTTGGATGAATAACGGGGACATCAATGATCGAGACGAAATTGACATCGTAGAAAACAACTCCAATCCTACTGACTCGTGTCGATTGGTGCCCAGCCAGATAAGCAATTACCCTTGGTCTCCAGATAAGTTCCCGTGGCAGATGAATTCCCAATACTTTTTAGCTGATAACGGAGTGACCGAACGCCATGAAGACAACTACAACACCAACTGGCTGATGGACGTCAATCCCCAAAAAGGAAAAACCTGGAATGAGGATTATCATATCGTAGGGGCCTGGTGGATTGATGAGAGAAATGTACAGTTTTACCTGAATGGTGAACCTGCCGGTAAAATCACCACCCGTAGCGATTTTACCCGAGAACTAGAGCTAATCTGGGATCTTTGGACCTCTGAAAACTGCTGGCTAGGAGGTCTCCCTCAAAAAGAAGAATTGCTCAACGATTCTATCAATACCATGTACGTCGATTGGGTACGTACCTGGAAGCTGGAGCCCAAATAGATGTCGAGAGATAGGGAGGTTGAGAAGATGCTCCTAATGATCAAACCGTGAGCTAAAAATCTTTGCGATTGCTTAGCTGAGCTGGCTTAGGCAGAAGGATGCAGGATAGTATCCTGCGAGGATGAATCCCTCCAAAGGCTTCTATTCGAAGGCCTTTGGGGTGATTTTCTTTATGCAAACACCTAGTTTTCTCTTATTCCATGGGTTCAGCCATGTGTCCTATATTCTCACGCTCTCGTATCCCCTGATCCCAACCTTTCAATATTCAAAAGCAATCCCCCCAAAGGTGAGACCGCTACCCGACCCAATCATGAAGAAGCGATCCCCACGCTTCAGTTTGCCCTTTTCGATGGCATCATTAAAAACAATGGGTAAACAGGCAGACCCAGTGTATCCGTAATGTTGCATGGCTGTGTGCGCGCGCTCATGGGGCAATTTTAGGTTATCTAGGGTTTTCCTGATGCTATTGATATTGATCTGAGTAAGAAAATACTGGTCGATGTCTTCGGGAGAAAGCTCCAGACGCTTCTGCATATTTTTGGACATGCGAGTCCAAACCTGAGGGTTGAGTTCGGGCGGAAATCGGTAATTGATGCGCAAGGTATGTTCATTGCGTTCCAAACTTTCCGAAGTGATGGGGTGCTTGGTACCTCCTCCGTAAATCCCCATCCCGTCGTAGTACTGACCCAAGGTAATGAGTTCGCTGTCGAGGTAGCCCTTGCGCTCATTGCTTTCGGCAGACAGCACCAAGGCTCCCGCACCGTCCGCAAATAGAGTTACTGTTTTCTTGTCTTTTACATTCAGGAATTTACTCATGGCATAGGCACCAATCACTAAAACGTGATTGTAGCGCTCGTCGGTGCGGATATATTTACAGGCTACGTCTAACCCCATCACGAATCCAGCACAGGCAGCATTTAAGTCAAAAGTCCCTGCATGGCCAGCCTGCAAACGGTACTGCACCACGGCAGCCGTAGAAGGGGTAAGGTACTCGGGGGTATCGGTAGCAACCACGATCAAATCTATGTCTCGAGGGCTCAGCCCTGCCCGATCAAGGGCCTGGCGGGCTGCGTGCTCCGCTAAATCTACGGTAGATTCATCCTCGGCACACCAACGACGCTCGTAGATTTGGAGGTTGTTTTCTAACCAAGTACTCACATCCAAGCCCAGCATGTCGTCGAAGTAGCTGTTGGGTAAAACCCTTTTAGGCAAGTATGCCCCCGTTGCCGTGATCACTGCGTTACGCATCCAGTAATTGTTCTCCTAATCGGTCTAATCAGTCAGTTTTTCTGGCTGATAGATAAAACTAAAATAGCTAAAGACGATCCTTTTTGAAAGAACCCCAGCCGCTTTAAACGAAGTTAAAAAAGAATGAAAATCTTTTGTGTAATTATTACAGAAAATATGTTAGGCTTTTAATTTTATGTCGTCCGACATAGGGCTTTAATGTAAAAAGCGACATATAGTTTCATAGGTACTCCAAATAGAGTATAATATCGTTCTTTGAATCAAATATATTCATCATGGGCAAAGCGACTCCCCAATCGGTTCGTGCGTCGATTTTACGTGCTTTTGCAGAGAAAAAGTCTTATCGGCAAATCGCGGCGATGTATAAGGTAAATGAGCAGACGGTACGTCAGATATGTCGTCGTAGCCTCGATTCCGAAGAATCAGCCTTGAAGCCCCACTATGTATCCTGTGGCCGAAAGGGAACTGGACCAAACGATTTTGTCTATCGAGCCAGTTGCTTTCTGAAGTATTATCACCGCAGTTGGGGAGCAGATTACATTTTGGTTCAACTTAGGGGGAAGTACCCTGGGCTGAGCCTACCTAGTGGCCGGACTCTCCAACGATGGTTTCGCGCGCGTGGGTGGAATCCTAAGCGGCATCGTTCGATGAGTATTTCTCGCCGATGGGCCAAGCGTCCTCATGAGGTATGGCAAATCGACGCGAAGGAGCGAATCGGTTTGAAAGCAGAAGCCCGAGCAGAATGCTGTTGGCTGAGCATCACAGACGAGCATAGCGGAAGTGCCATTGCGACCCCGGCTTTTTCCCCCAGGGCGCATAGCTCAGGTTCCTCTTGTGCAGATTCAACATGCTTTGCTGAGAGTTTTTGAGCAATGGGGCGTTCCTTGCTGCATCAAAGTGGATAATGGACGTCCTTTTGGCGATCCAACCTTTCAACTCCCTTCC